>DAIODL010000211.1:0-4019 GCA_036746815.1 Desulfobulbus sp. | reverse complement strand
TTGCTTTCAGTTCCACATTCTCTTCCACCACCGGCGCCTGCCACTTGGCCTAGCCCGCCTCTTCACGCAGTTTGATCTGCATGTCGATGAGCGGTTGAATGCCTGCATGGGCGAAGAAAATTGCGTCGAGCACCGTGTCCTCAGGCACTTCCTCGGCCTTGCCTTCTACCATGACCACGGCATTGCGGGTACCGGCGATCACCAGATTGATCCTGGTGTTTTCCAATTGCTTCTTGCTGGGATTGAGGACAAACTGTCCGTCGATGTAGCCCACACGGGCAGCGCCCACCGGCTCCTCAAAGGGGAGATCGGAGATAAGCAGTGCCGCGGAGGCACCGTTCATGGCCAGCACGTCCGGATCGTACTCCGCGTCAGCGGAAAACACGGTGGCAATCAACTGGGTCTCGTGGAAATAGCCTTTGGGGAACAAAGGCCGCAGCGGCCGGTCAATCAGGCGGCAGGTGAGAATTTCCTTCTCACTGGGACGCCCGATCTCACGGCGGAAATAGCTGCCGGGAATACGTCCGGCGGCATACATACGCTCCTGATACTCAATGGTCAGCGGCAGAAAGCCCGCATCCTTGGGCTCGGATTCCGCCACCACGGTGACTAGCACCTTGCTGTCTCCGCAGGAAACCATAACCGCGCCATTGGCCTGTTTGGCCACTTTGCCTGTTTCCAGGGAAATAACGCGGCCGTTTATTTCTGTTTGAACTGTTTTAATCATGCATACTCCTGTCCGGCATGTCCGGACTGTGCGTAAAAATGCGAGGGGAACCAGCGCAGCGCACACCATGTCACAAAGGCACAAAGGATGCAGGGACAATCCACATCCTTTGTTTATTCTCACTCTGTCCTTTGTGTCTTTATGACGCCACCGTTGCAGCCGCGCGGTCTTCTCGCGAAAGAAAGGGCGATGGCGAAAACCATCGCCCCAAAAGAGATTTTTTCGTTACTTACGGATACCCAGTGCCTGGATCAGCTCCCGGTATTTAGTGATATCTTTCTTCTGCAGATATTTGAGCAAATTACGGCGCTGACCGACCAGCTTCAACAATCCGCGCCGGGAATGATGATCCTTGGCGTGGGTCTTGAAATGCTCGGTGAGGTAAATGATGCGGTCCGTGAGGAGTGCAATCTGTACCTCGCAGGAGCCGGTATCATGCTCATGGGTTTTGAATTTTTCAATAATTTCCTGCTTCTTTTCCTGTGTCTGTGCCATAACGCACCTTTCTCCTTCTGCTGCCAGAAAAGCAACTTCCCTCAGCCTTTCTGGAGTCTGGACAAAATGTTCCTCATTCCGCATCAGAGGGACGATACGGAGGAACGGTCAACCTTCTATACCCGACGCTTCCACGCCGAGGCAAGCGGAATCCACTGTTTCACCGAGAAGTGGCAGTATTTCCGCGATACTCTTGCGCTGCGCACACAAAAGTGCAAGTCCCTTTTCGGTAAAAAGCTCTTCACCGGACAGCCCCGCTTCAACCTGAAACGGTCCACTCATGGTACGCCGCAGGCTGATAAGATAGGCACCGCACCCCAAGGCGTTGCCAATATCCTGCGCCAGTACCCGTACATAGGTGCCACGGCTGCAGCACACCTCTATGTCGAGCTGTTGACACAGTTTGTCATAGCCATGAAACCGAAGCGCGTAAATCTCTATGGGCTTGGCCGCCTTCTCAATAATAATACCTTTGCGGGCATAAGCATAGAGCGGCTTGCCCTTGTGCTTGGCCGCGGAAAACGGCGGCGGCGCCTGCATCTGCGGCCCCACCATCGTCTGCAGACAGGCCTTAATCACGGCTTCCGTCAATTCCGGCACCGCGCGGGTGCGTACCACCTCGCCCTCCGGATCCTGGGTGGTGGTTTCCACCCCCAGCTGCAATCGGGCCAGATAGGTTTTCTTTCCTTCCATGAACCGCTGCAGGCAGCGGGTGGCTGTTCTGCCCGCGCATAAAATCATCAGCCCTGTGGCAAAGGGGTCCAGTGTGCCCGCATGGCCCACTTTCTTCAGCCCCAGCAGCCAGCGCACCCGCCGCACCACCGCGAAGGAGGTGAGACCGGCCGGCTTGTCAATCAGAAAAACCCCTTCCGTCCAGTTAAGTTCAGGTTTGGGGCGAGGTTGCGCCTGTCTCATGCCTGTGACTGCATTTCCGGAACCAGAACGTCCACCAGCGTATCCCGCACACTGTCCATGCTCTGCCCTTCAAAGCGGCAGCCGCTGGCATTGAAATGCCCGCCACCGCCAAAACGGCTGGCAATGCGGGAAACATCACACTTTCCCTTGGCCCGCAGGCTTACGGAAATCTGACCGGGTCCAGCCTCTTTCAGGAAAACCGCCACCCGCACTGAAGACACCGCGCGCGGAAAATTGATAAAAAATTCGGTATCCGCCATGGTAGTAAAGGTGCGGTCCAGCATGTCCTGGGTCACGCGGATGACCGCAATCCGGTTGCGCTCATACATTTCCAGCGTGCTCAACACCTCCTGCATCAACTGCAGGCGGCCCAGCGTGAAATTGTCATACAGATTATTGGCCATTACTTCGGGCCGTACGCCCCGGCGTACCAGGTCACCGGCCACGGTGAAGGTGTGCAGGCTGGTGGATTCATACTGAAAGGAGCCTGTATCCGTGCTGATGGCCGCAAACAGACATTCCGCCGCAGGGACGGATATGGCCGCGTCCAGAACCACCGCCAGGTCATAAAGCATCTCACCGGTGGAGGAGCGATACGGTTCAATCCAGGCCCCATCACCAAAACCCCGGTTGCCCCGATGATGATCAATCACCATAAGCGGACGCATACAGATCAACTCCCGATGATAGCGTCCCATCCGGTGTTCATCACCGCAGTCCAGGCAGATAAAGAGAAAATCATCGCCAGCCTCTGCGGCAAACGCGCGAACCACCTCGATATCGGTAGTTACCCGTTCCCAGCCCGGTAGAAACCGGTACATGGGCAACACCGGTTCCTCAAGAAACGGCAGCACCGATTTCCCCATGTCTTCAAGAATCCTGGCCAATCCCAGCAGCGAGCCCATGGCATCGCCATCGGGGTTATAATGCGTGGCGAGCAAAACATGCCCCTTGGCACGTATCGCCTCCAGCACACGTGCGTCAGGATTGCTCATCTTTCTGCTCCTCATGGATCTGACGGAACAAATTTTCAATACGTTCCGTCTCTTCATTGAAGCTGTCGAAATAAAAAAGCAGATCAGGGGTATAGCGAAGGTTGAGCACCTTGGCCAGATGGCTGCGGAAATACCCTTTGGCCCGGTTCATGCCCTTTTGGGCCGGCTTATGGTCCACCCCGGGCGGCACGGTGAAATATATCTTGGCCAGTTTCAGGTCAGCGGTGACCGTTACCTGGGAGATGCTCACCCCCCCAAGTCGCGGATCGCCGGCGTCCCGCAACAGAAGCAGGGTCAGCTCATGCTTGATCGCCTCTCCCACCCGTTGCGGCCTAGACGAAGCCGGTTTCCCCAGTCCGGGTAATGTAAAATCAAATTCCTGGGCCATGTTCCTTCAATTACAGCGTTGCCTCGATTTCATCGAGAACAAAGGCTTCCAGATTATCTCCAAGCTTGATGTCGTTGAAGTTCTCGACGCCGATACCGCATTCGTAGCCGGTCATCACCTCTTTGACATCGTCTTTGAATCGTCTCAGCGAGCCGATCTTGCCCGTATAGACAACCACACCCTCGCGCAGTACCCGCACCCGGGCGTTGCGCTCCATCTTGCCAGCAATGACCGAACAACCGGCAATGGTCCCCACCTTGGGCACCTGGAAGGTGTCGCGCACCTCGGCGGTGCCGATAACACGTTCCTCAAAGGTAGGCTCGAGCATACCCTTCATAGCCTTCTCGATATCCTCAAGGGCGTGGTAGATGACGTCATAGGAACGCACATCCACGCCTTCCCGCTCGGCCAATTCCTTGACTTTGACCGTGGGGCGGACGTTGAAACCGATGATAATGGCATCGGAGGCAGCAGCCAGATGAATATCACTCTCGGTGAT
>DAIODL010000210.1:0-4019 GCA_036746815.1 Desulfobulbus sp. | reverse complement strand
GTTATCTGCGCGCGGTAAAATTATAGGAGGCTCCTATGGACAAAAAGCGTATTTTACTGGTCGATGATGAGGAAAGTATTCAGCTGCTCTATCGTGAGGAATTTGAAGACGAGGGATATAGCGTTGAATCCGCCTACAACGGCACCGAGGCGCTGGCCAAGTTTGCGGCCAATCCGCCGGATCTGGTGGTGCTGGACATTAACATGCCGGGCATGAACGGCATTGAAGTGTTGCGTAAAATGAAGGAAATAAACCCTGATCTGCCCATTATTCTCAGTACCGCGTATCCTGAGTATAAACAGGATTTTGGCAGCTGGGCTTCTGAGGCCTATGTGGTGAAATCAGCCAATACGGATGAACTGAAAGCGGTCATTCGCCAACACCTTGCCTGAAAGTTTTATGTATGCGAGCCCTCCGGTTACGAGGGCTTTTTTATTGCCGCAGGTATGAAAGATATCCAAAGTTCCAGGGACTCGCGCCATATTGACATCCGCAAGGTTGGGGTAAAAACCATCACCTATCCCATCAGCGTGCTCGACAAGGCCAACCGCATGCAGGCAACCGTGGCCACGGTGAATATGTATGTCAATCTGCCCCATCACTTCAAGGGCACGCATATGAGCCGCTTTGTGGAAATTCTCAACCAGTTTCACGGGGCCTTTAATCTCAAGACCTTTCGCAGCATCCTGGATATGATGAAGGAACGTCTGCACGCGCAGTCCGCGCATCTGGAGATGGCGTTTCCCTATTTTCTGACCACTGCTGTACATGCGGGTACCCATGTGGCCGCGATGCACCGCTATGACTGCCGCCTGCTCGGCTCCCTTTCCAGCCATTTTGATTTGCGGGTGGAGGTGGATGTACCCCTAACCGCTGATCATCCGGTATCTCAGCAGGGCAGCGGTCTGGTTGGTTTGTGGGGCATGGTCACCGTGGCTGTGCGCATGCGCTCATTTCTCTGGATTGAGGATCTGATTGCGCTTGTGGAGCATGCCATGCAGTCCCGTTCCTGGAACCGGGAGACAGTGGAATCCCTGAGTCTTGTCATTGGTGATGCGCTCCAGCAATGCGGGGCTTTCAGCTGGTACAAAGTTGTTGTGAAAAACAGTGCCAGCGAGTATTCAGCATTTGCGGTCTGCCAATGGCCGGAACAGTCGACGGGAGTGAATTCCCCATCATGTTAATTCAGGGCTGCACCACGCTTTTTCGGCGTGTTCAGCCCGTTACCTCAACCTTTGCACATCAAGATGAGTGAACTGCTTTTTGAAATAGGCACCGAAGAAATTCCCGCAGGTTATATTCAACCAGCCCTCCAGGCCCTGGAAGCCAACGCGGCCCGCAAACTGGGTGATCTGGCGCTCACCTTTACGGCCATGCGTACCTATGGCACGCCCAGACGGCTGACCCTGATTATCGAGGGATTGCCTGCCCGTCAGGAGGATCGCCGTCAGGAGCATGTCGGCCCCTCCACCAAGGCGGGGCTGGACGCGGATGGCAAACCCACCAAGGCGGCAATTGGCTTTGCCCGTTCCAAGGGATGTGATCCTGCGAACCTGCAGGTGAAGAGCACGCCCAAGGGCGATTATCTGGTGGCCATTGAGGATGTGCAGGGGCAGGAAACAGAGGCACTTCTGCCAGGGCTTCTGGAAGCGCTCATTCATGAGCTGGTTTTCCCCAAATCCATGCACTGGGCCGACTATTCCATCACCTTTGCCCGGCCCATTCAGTGGCTGGTGGCCCTGTTTGACAGTGCGGTTTTGCCGGTGCAGATTGAAGGAGTTATTTGCGGTCGCAACAGCCGCGGCCATCGTTTCCATGCGCCTGCGGAATTTGCCCTCACTGGTGCCGCGACCTATCTTGATGATCTGCGCAAGCGTTTTGTCATCGCTGATCCGATTGAGCGCCGAAACATGGTGATAGATGAGGTACAGCAGGCCGTGCAGGAAGTTGTAGGCGGCGGGGGGGCGCCCATCCTGCATGAGGGGTTGCTGGACACGGTGACCAACTTGGTGGAGTATCCCTCCGGCGTGTGCGGTCATTTTGAGGAAAGCTTTCTTGAACTGCCCGAGGAAGCCCTGGTCACCAACATGCGTGAGAATCAGAAATATTTTCCCGTGGCTGATGCCAGCGGTAAGCTGCTGCCTTATTTCGTGGCAGTCAACAATACAAAAATTGATGACCACGCCCTGGCAGCCAACGGCCACCAGCGCGTGCTGCGTGCCCGCCTTGAGGATGGTCTCTTCTTCTTCAACGAGGACCGCAAACATCCTCTGGCCGATCTCTGCCCCGCATTACAGGGCATTGTGTTCCAGAATAAACTGGGCACCATGCTGGCCAAGAGTGAGCGGGTGATCAAACTGGGCTCTTTGCTTTCTGATCTGATCGCACCTGAAACCAAGGCAGACGTGGAACGTGCGGCCAAGCTTGCCAAGGCAGACCTGCTCACCGCCATGGTGGGTGAATTTACTTCGCTGCAGGGTATCATGGGGCATGTGTACGCCCTCTATGATGGTGAGAAGCCTGTTGTGGCCCAGGCCATTGAAGAGCATTACATGCCGGTGCGCGCCGGAGAAAAGATTCCCCAATCCATGGTTGGCGCCCTGGTGGGGATTGCCGACCGTCTGGACACCATTGTAGGCTGCTTCGCCATTGGTGAGAAACCAACTGGCAACAAGGATCCGTTTGGTCTGCGCCGTCAGGCTATTGGCTTGATCAGTGTCATCAAGGGGTGTGGTATCTCCTTTTCCCTGCGTGACATGGTTCTGGCCGCGCTGAAAGGTTATGAAGGTGTGGTTCCGCAGAACGAGGCAGTGGTGGACGAAGTTGTTGATTTTATCCGCCTGCGCTTTGAGAATGACCTCATCAGTTCCGGTATGCCGCAGAATCTGGTGGAAGCAGCCACCTCGGTTGGTTTCGACAACATCATCGACTGTCTCAAACGTATCGACGCCCTGGATCATGTACGCAGCCAGGAGAGCTTCCCGGTGCTGGCAGGCTCGTTCAAGCGTATCCGCAATATCATCAAAGAGAACAAGAGCACCGAAGTACAGCAGGCGCTCTTGCAGGAACCTGCTGAACAGCAGTTGTTTGACGCGTTGACAGCGGTGCAGGGCAAGGTGCAGCCGCTTGTTGTCGAGCAGGAGTATGTTGGTGCGCTTCTGGCCCTTCTGGAAATGAAACAACCGGTGGACCTGTTCTTTGATAAGGTCATGGTTATGGCAGAAGATGCGGCTGTGCGGCAGAACCGGCTCAATCTGCTCACCGCCTTTGGCGATCTGGTCCTACGTGTGGGTGATATTTCCAGGATGAACGTGGAATAACCATTCTGTTTTCAGACCCTTGTTGAGGAGTTCTCCTCAACGCCAATCAGTCACGCCTTATGAGAAAGAGTATAACCTTCCTCAATTAAGGCGTGACTTTTTTTATGTCCGGTTTCTGGATATTGTTTAAAACTACCAGATCACCAGTTAGATTCAACACCCAATCGGTGTCTCGCCGTTAAAGTAAGCCTGCATCTCGGATTTGGCGGTCTGCTGGCTGCGAGAATAAAAAGCTACTGAGTCAAATTAACTATCTGGAAACTGGATAATAACTTGTCAGGCTTACGATCACAGACATAAGAGAAATATATAATGAAAAATATAGCTAACCAAGCAATTGCTCGTGATTTTCTTGCATCATACTCTGCACATGATTTCAGTTCAATGGCGAAACTGTTACATGTGGATATTGAATGGAGCCTCCCCGGAATCAGTAAAATTTCTGGAATTGCAAAAGGACCAGAAGCGGTTATTAATCGTGTAAAAACTATTATTAACTATGGAATAACAACACAGATTAACAATATCCTCATTGGTCAGAATGGGATTACACTTTCACTCCATAATACCGCGACAAGTTCTGATGGTAAAATCCTTGATGAACAGCTGGCGACCGTATTGACAGTTGAAGGAAGTCTTATTAAACGGATTGACACTTATCTCTCCGATGTACCGATGATGGAATCTTTCTTTATATAA
>DAIODL010000209.1:0-4041 GCA_036746815.1 Desulfobulbus sp. | reverse complement strand
TGTCCTATGCCATTGGCCATCTGGTGACGATCGCCTATCCTGAGGACATCAATCCTGCCTTTCAGAAATGGACACTGGATACCCTGCCCATTCTGCCTGAGCAGTTTCCGCTCTCCGTACTTCCGGATACCAGGACACAGTTTAACGCCCTGACCAAACTGATTCGCCGCCGGGACGTTGACATTATTGTCAATGGTTGTGATGCGGGCCGGGAAGGGGAGTTGATTTTCAAGTATATCCTCAAGCAGGCCAACAACCGCAGCGTGGAGCAGAAGCACATCAAACGGCTGTGGCTGCAGTCCATGACCCTGGACGCCATCCGCGAGGGACTGTCGCATCTCAAGGACAACACCGAGATGCAGACCCTGGAGGACACGGCCCTGTGCCGTTCCGAGGCTGACTGGCTGATCGGTATCAACGCCACGCGTGCGCTCACCTGCTATAATTCCCGGTTTGGCGGTTTTAAAAAAACCCCCTGTGGCCGGGTGCAGACGCCGACCCTGTCCATGCTGGTGCAGCGCGAAAGCGAGCGCCGTGATTTTGTGCCCACCACCTATTGGGAACTGCATGCCCGTTTTGACTGCGGCCCGGTCTCCTACGAGGGAGTCTGGATTGATCCCGCCTTTGAGAAGAAGGAGAGTGAGCCCCACGGCCGCCGCAACCGCATCTGGGATGAAGCCAGGGCTGATGCAATCAAAGCGCGTTGTACCGGACAGCCAGCGACGGTTGAGGAAACCAGCAAAACGGCGCTCAAAGGCTCGCCGTCGCTTTACGACCTCACTTTGCTGCAGCGCGAGGCCAACAGCCGCTTCGGTTTTTCCGCCAAGAACACGCTGGCGTTGACCCAGGCGCTCTATGAGCGGCACAAACTTGTTACTTATCCGCGTACTGACAGCCGCTGTCTGCCCGAGGATTATCTGCCCACTGTCAAAAAAGTGGTGGAGAAGCAACAGCAGTGGCAGTTTGGGCGTTTTGCCGCTGAAGCGCTCGCGAAGAAATACCTCAAGAAAGATAAGCGGATTTTCAATAACAAGAAAATCTCCGACCACTTCGCCATTATCCCCACCGGCGCGCTGCCTACCACGCTGAGCGAGCCGGAGCTGAAAATTTATCAGATGATCGTGCAGCGGTTTCTGGCGGTCTTTTTCCCGCCCGCGGTGTACCAGAACACAACCAGGCTGTCACTGGTTGCGGGGGAAACCTTTCTCACCGAGGGCAAGATCCTGGTGGAACCGGGATGGCGTGCCATTTACGGCGCCATGAGTGAAGAGGACGGAGACAAGGAACTGCAGGCATTGCCGCCTGATATGCCGGTCTCCTGTTCGGAAATTGAGCAGGTACAGGCCGAGACCAAGCCACCGGCACGGTTCAACGAGGCAACCCTGCTTTCCGCCATGGAAAATTCCGGTAAGCTGGTGGAAGACGAGGAACTGGCTGAGGCCATGAAAGAGCGGGGCCTTGGCACACCGGCCACGCGGGCGGCCATTATTGAGAAGCTGATTAACGACAAGTACATCGTACGCGAACAGCGCGAACTGGTGCCCACGGGCAAGGCCTTTGAACTGCTCAGTCTGCTTGAGGCCCGCAGGATCGAGGTGCTGGCTTCGCCGGAACTGACCGGTGAGTGGGAGTTCAAGCTGAATCAGATTCTGAAAGGCACCATGACCAGGCCGCAGTTCATGCACGAGATCCGCGACATGACCGTAGGCATCGTCGAAAAGGTGAAGAAAGGCGGCGGCAACACCCGCCAGGAAGCTTCTTTTTCGCCGGTGGATGGGGTGCGTTTTTTCGAAACCGCCCAGGCCTTTGAATCTGAGGATAAGAAGCTGATCATCCGTAAAGTGCTTGGCGGGCGGGTGATGACATCTGCTGAAATAGAGGCGTTGATTCAGGGAAAAACGCTGGGGCCCTTTGCTGATTTCCGGTCCAAGAAGGGTAAACCCTTTAGTGCCTCGGTGCGGGTGGCCAACTCCAAGGTGGAGTTTCTTTTTGCTGATTCCACGGATTCTCTTGATCTTGAAGAAATTCGCAGTCAGGAATCCCTGGGTGTGTCCCCGGTCGACCAAACCAAGGTTTTTGAAACACCGGCCGGGTTCATGTCGGAATCAGCTCTTGCCGGTGATCAGGATAAGGGGCTGCGTATTTCCAAGATGATTCTTGGTCGAAGGCTCGATGCCGATCATATCCGGCAGTTGCTGACCCATGGCAAAACCGATTTGATCACCGGTTTTATCTCCAAAAAGAGAAGGCCCTTTGATGCCTTCCTGTTACTGGATGCCAAGGGGAAACTCAGCTTCGAGTTTCCACCCCGGAAAAAGAAGCAGGCGGCCTCACGGTCGCAGAGTACCTGAGAATTTGAGTGGTTTCCATGCGTTGCCGTAAGAATGCACGGCTCGCTCTTTATTGAACAATGCAGGATTTATGCGAAAACTAAAACAAGAGTTCAGAGAGCAGGACAGCCGGGAACTGGCAGCCGCCTGCGCCCGGGTTGCCCTGGATACCAAGGCTGAGGACCTCGTAGTGCTGGATGTACGCGGCCTGGCTTCCTTCACCGATTATTTCATCATCATGAGCGGCCGCTCGGTGCGTCATGTGCAGGGCCTGGCCGAGGCCATGGAGCGTGCGTTGAGCGCCAAACGTGTTGACAGCAAGCACTGCGAAGGACTGCAGGAGGGGCAGTGGGTGCTGCTTGATTTTGGTGATGTGGTGGCCCATGTATTTTACTACGAAAGCCGCCGTTTTTATGATCTAGAAGGGCTCTGGCACAACGCGCCGCATCTGGATGTCGATGCCCTGGTGGCGGAGAAATCCACAACTGATTGAATTTTACCGGAGATTATTATGGCAGCTCCTGTTCCTGTTCTGCTGGCCATTCTTGATGGATGGGGTATTGCGCCTCCTTCACCAACCAACGCGCCCTCGGTGGCGAACACACCCACGCTGGACAACCTCGCGGCCACCTATCCCCACACCCAGCTGGTGGCGCACGACGGCATGGTTGGCCTGCCCGAAGGGCAGATGGGCAACTCCGAGGTCGGGCATCTCAACATCGGCGCCGGCCGCACCGTGTACCAGGAGTATACCCGCATCAACCGGGCTATTGAGCTGGGCGACTTTGTCGCCAATCCTGTGTTCAACAAGGTGATGGACCAGGTGAAAGCCGCCGGTACCCGTCTGCATCTCTGCGGGCTGGTGTCCGACGGCGGCGTGCACAGCCACATACGGCACCTGCTTGCGCTGGTGGAGATGGCGCACAAAAAAGGTGTAGATGTGTTGATCCACTGCTTCACCGACGGCCGCGACACCCCGCCCAAGAGCGGCGAAGGATTCATTACCGAACTGGTGCAGGCACTGGCCCGTATCGGCAGCGGGCGTATTGGCACCGTTGCTGGCCGGTTCTATGCCATGGACCGCGACAAGCGCTGGGACCGGGTCAACAAGGCCTGGAATGCCATGGTACATGGTGACGGGGTGCTGGCCACCGATCCGGAGGCGGTGGTCCGTGATTCCTATGCGGCGGGCGTCACCGATGAGTTCATCCTGCCCACGGTGCTCGTGGATGCGAACAAGGCACCTGTTGGCCGCATCAGTGATGGAGACGGTGTGCTCTTTTTCAACTTCCGCGCCGACCGGGTGCGGGAACTTTGCCATGCCTTCAGCGACAGCGATTTTTCGGGATTTGATACCGGACGCCGTCCCCAACTGACCGTGCTCGCCACCATGACCGAGTATGAGGCGACCTTCACCTTTCCCGTGGCCTTTCCGCCAGTGGCGCTCACGCATATCCTGGGTGAGGAGGTGAGCGCGCACGGACTGCGGCAGCTGCGCATCGCGGAAACCGAGAAGTATGCCCATGTGACCTACTTTTTTAACGGCGGCAACGAGACCCCGTTTCCCGGCGAGGACCGTATCCTGGTTAACTCCCCGCGGGATGTGCCCACCTATGACCTGAAACCGCAGATGAGCGCGGAGGAGATCACGGATAAACTCCTGGCAGCGTTGTCCCAGGCCGAAAAAGAAGGAAACCCCTATGCCATGGTG
>DAIODL010000208.1:0-4074 GCA_036746815.1 Desulfobulbus sp. | reverse complement strand
AGGTGGTGGCTGTTTTCTGCAGCAGGGCCACATCCGCGCCCGCTGGCTGCTCGGGCAGGCTGTGCACGATTTTATTGATTCGTTTGACCGTCTCAAAAAGCTGCGCCAGGGCCTGCGGAGTGTTGAAATCGTTGTCCATGGCGTGGTCGAACCGTTCTGTGAGCGAGTCCAGTTCCTGCTGGTCTTCCGGGCTGATGATGGAGGTGCCGGGAAGGTTCTGCTGCAGCGCGTCCACCGAGGCCAGGCAGTCGTACATGCGCTCAAGGCCGGAGACAGCGTCGTGCAGGGCGGTTTCCGTGAAATCCAGGGGATTACGGTACTGGGTGGAGAAAATGAACAGGCGCAGCGCCTCGGGTGCGTACTGTTTGAGCACGTCGCGGATGGTGAAGAAGTTGCCCAGGGATTTGGACATCTTCTCTTCCTTGATGGTGACAAAGCCGTGATGCATCCACAGCTTGGCGAATTCCTTGCCCGAAGCCCCGCAGCTCTGCGCGATTTCATTTTCATGGTGCGGGAACACCAGATCCTTGCCGCCGCCATGAATGTCAAAGGTTTCGCCCAGATAGCGCCTGCTCATGGCCGAGCACTCGATATGCCAGCCCGGCCGGCCGTCGCCCCAGGGGCTGGGCCATTTGGGCTCGCCTGGCTTTGCACCTTTCCAGAGCACGAAATCCATGGGGTGCTCTTTCTTGTCGTTGACATCAATGCGCGCGCCGGCCTGCATGTCGTCCAGGGTGCGGCCGGAAAGGCGTCCGTAACCGGGAAATTTTTCCACGCGGTAATACACATCTCCGCCCGCGGCATAGGCCAGGCCCTTGTCCACCAGCTCACCGATGAGCTTGATCATATCATTGATATGCTCGGTGGCCTTGGGCTCCACGTCCGGCCGCAGGGTGCCCAGGGCATCCATGTCGGTGTAGAATTCGTTGATGAAACGTAGCGCCAGGGCAGCGCTGTTAATACCCTGTTCGTTGGCGCGGTTGATGATTTTATCGTCAATGTCCGTAAAATTGCGGACAAAAGTTACTTTATAGCCACGGTGGCGCAGATAGCGGACCACCATGTCGAAAACCAGAGCGGAACGCGCATGACCGATATGGCAGTAATCATAGGAGGTGATGCCACAGACATAGATTTTGACGTGGCCCTCTTCCAGAGGCTGCAGCGGTTCCTTTTTCCGGGTGAGTGTGTTGTAAATAGTAATCGACATCCTCTTTTCCATAACATTGAAACAACGAGTTGAGCTGATTAAATAAAGCCGCTTCAGTGTACTACAATATCCGGTCTGCTCCAACCTTATTGCGCATCTTCATGGTATTGGGCCGCTACGCGGGGCAGGAGCAGCAGGCCGGGGATGGCCACCAGGGCACAGCCCACAAAAAAGAGCGGCCAGCCGGTGAACTCAGCCACCCAGCCGGCCGGGGCCGCGATGATGACCCGGGGAATGCCCATGAAGCTTGAGAGCAGGGCGTACTGGGTGGCGGTGAAGCGTTTGTTGGTGAGTGAGGCCATGAACGCCACATAAGCACAGGTACCCATGCCGCTGGTCAATTGTTCAAGGGTGATGGCCACGGCCAGGCCGATGAGGGAGTGGCCGACCAGGGCAAGCGCGGTGAAGCTGAGAATGGCCACGGCCTGGATGATACCAAAGAGCCACAGGCTGCGGATTATGCCAATGCGCAGGAGAATAACGCCGCCCAGAATGCCGCCCGCGATGGAGGCCCAGAAGCCAAACAGCTTGGCCGTGACGCCGATCTCCGTGGTGCTGAACCCGAGCTGCATGTAAAACGGGGTGGTCAGGGTGGAGGCCATCTGGTCGCCCAGCTTGTACAGGAGGATGAACAGAAGCAGCATCAGGGCCTGATCCCGGCTGAAATATTCTACAAAAGGCTCCCACACCGCTTCCAGAAAGGTGCGCGGCTGACCCTTGGTCAGCGGAGGTTCACGGCAGATTAACGTGGTGACGACGCCCGGGAGCAGGCAGGCTGCCATGATCAGATACACCTGGGGAAAACTGAAGTGGTCCGCCAGAATCAGGCCGCCGCTGCCTGCCAGAAGCATCCCCACCCGGTAGCCGTTGACATAGAGGGAGCTGCCCAAACCCAGCTGGTTATCGGTGAGGTCTTCCCTGCGGTAGGCGTCAATGACGATGTCCTGGGAGGCGGAGAAAAAGGTCACGGATACCGCCGCCAGCGCCACCAGCCAGGGGGTGTGGCCGGGGTCGGTGCGGCTCAGTCCCGCAAGAGCCGCCATGAGCAGCAGCTGCATCACCAGCATCCAGCCGCGTCTGCGGCCCAGGAAGGGCAGGGTGAAGCGGTCGAATACCGGGGCCCACAGAAATTTTATCGTATAGGGCAGCCCCACCAGGGCATAGAGCCCGATCTTGCCCAGGTCCACGTGTTCACGGGTCATCCAGGCCTGGAGTACCGTGCCCGTGAGCAGGAGCGGCATACCCGAGGCAAAGCCCATCAAAAAGGCTACCAGTATGCGGGGAGAGAAGAGTTGACGAAAAAAGTTCCTGTTCATAGAGTGATCGTGCTCCCGAAAAGAGCCGGTATGCTACCACCGGTGGCCGCGGAAATGAAGGTGTTTCTTGCATGGGCCGACTGGTGGGCTCTTGAACTGTGAGGATGGAATTGTGATTGATGTGTTGACGGTATCCGGCCGCAAGGATTTTCAACAGCAGTTGGTGGCCTGGTTTGCAGAGCACCAGCGGCCTCTGCCCTGGCGTGGCGACTATCAGCCGTATCATGTGTGGATTTCCGAGATCATGGGGCAGCAGACGCAGATGGACCGGGTGGTGCAATATTTTCGCCGCTGGATTGCCCGGTTTCCGGATATCATGGCCGTGGTCGAGGCACCGGAGCAGGATATTCTCAAAACATGGGAAGGGCTTGGCTATTACAGCCGCGCCCGCAACATACAGCGCGCAGCCCGGCAGATGGCGGAAAGCAGTACACCTGGGGTTCCCTCGGAGTACGACGAACTTTTGGCTATGCCCGGCATCGGCCCCTACACGGCCGCGGCGATTCTCTCCATTGCCTATAACCTGCCGTTTCCTTTGCGCGATGCCAATGTGGAGCGGGTATTCGCCCGGTTGGCGGACATTAATCATCCCATCAAGCAGGGCTTTGCGCAGAAAAAACTGGCGGAACTGACGAATTCGCTTTTTGACAGCGAGCATCCCCGGCTTTACAATCAGGGACTCATGGAGCTGGGGGCGCTGGTGTGCACCCCGAAAAAGCCGGACTGCGCGGGCTGCCCGGTGCGGATACACTGCCAGGCCCTGCGCAATGATACCGTGGAGTTCCGGCCCCTGCCCAGGGATAAGAGCAAAAAGATCGAGATCGTCATGGCCTGCGGCATTTTACGCTGCCAGGGGCGGGTGTATGTGCAGCAGCGGCTCCCGGATGATATCTGGGGCGGCTTGTGGGAGTTTCCGGGCGGGCGTCTTGAGGAGGGGGAAACACCGGAACAGGCGGCCCGTCGCGAGATAGCCGAGGAGACCGGCTGGCAGGCCCCGAAGCTCGTGTTTTTCAAGACCGTGGTGCACCATTACACCCGCTACCGGGTCACGTTGCACGGTTTTCTGGCCGAATGGAAAACGATGCCACCCTCTCCGGTGCTGACTGCGGCGCAGCAGTTTGCCTGGGTGGATGAAAGCAGGCTCGATGAGTATCCTTATCCCTCGGGGCACCGGCAGCTGGTGGTGGCGTTGCGGGAAAGTCCGGCGGTGTGAAGAAAGCCTGTTGGGCTTCGTGCCTTGGCCTGACAGAGAAACTGCAATTTTTTCAAAGAGAAGCCTGTGTCTACAGATAAGCCGAACATACCCGCAAGTCCCGAGGCTGTAAGCCGTCTGGGCATCAGTTGGCGCAGTCTTCTGGACGCGCTGCCGGTGATGGTGTTTCTGTTCCGCGATGACGGGCGCATCGAATATATGAACCGGAGCGGGAGATCCTGTTTTGGTCCCACCTGCAGCCGCGAGGCAGCGGACGGGTTGAAAAAGTTGTGGCAGAGCTGCGTGCAGGAGGTGCATGAAGACGCCCGGAACTCTCCGGAGGTGGGGACATGCCG
>DAIODL010000207.1:0-4095 GCA_036746815.1 Desulfobulbus sp. | reverse complement strand
GCAGATTGCTAAATCACGGGCGTCTTACAGCACACCCTTGGATGAAAGCTGTCCCTGCACTGTAGGATGACGGTCGCATGCGATGGCCAGTGCCCGGCCCAAGGCCTTAAATACCGCCTCAATAATATGATGTCCATTCTCCCCATGCAGCAGATCCACATGCAGGGTCAGGCCGGCATGAAGCACTAAGGCACGTAAAAATTCTTTGGCCAAGGCGGTGTCAAAGGTACCGAGCAGAGGCTCAGTGACCTGCACATTATAATGCAGATAAGGGCGGTTGGAACAGTCAACGCATACCCGCACCAGGGTCTCGTCCATGGGCACAAAGGCATGGCCGTAACGGCAGATGCCTCCCTTGTCACCCAGGGCCTGAGCAAAGGCCTTTCCCAGACAGATACCCACATCTTCCACTGTGTGATGTCCATCCACTTCCAGGTCACCCGTAGCGGCTACATCCAGATCAAACAAACCATGCACGGCAAAAAGCGTGAGCATGTGATCCATGAAGCCGATACCGGTATGAATCTGCGCTTTGCCCGCACCGTCCAGCACCAGCCCGATGGAGACGTCCGTCTCTTTGGTGGTGCGGCCGATAGTGGCTGTACGTTCACTCATATCCGTCATAACAGTCCTTGACCGGAACTGCCCGGCAAGGGCATTCCGGGGTATGGGGTAGCAGCAATTAATAAAAAAAAACAGTATTCAAGATTATAATTAAATTCAGATAAATGTATTCCGCTTTCACTGGAAAGACAACTGTTCTCCACCCCGGACGACAATTTCTTGTGGGAATGGCCAAAAAGGAATACAATCATTTTTTTCTATTGACACTTCGCCGCCCGCTCCTGTATAGTGGGCTGCCGTTACGGAATAGCCAAGCGGGAATAACTCAGTGGTAGAGTGCAACCTTGCCAAGGTTGAAGTCGCGAGTTCGAATCTCGTTTCCCGCTCCAGCATGGATTTTCCAAGGTTCGGACCACCCGTTCGAGCCTTTTTTTTTCAGTCTTGAGGCACAAGCATGAAAACTTATTATACGCCGGTCAATGAAATAGCTCGCCAATGGTATGTAGCCGATGCCGACGGCAAGGTTCTTGGACGCATGGCCGTGGAAATCGCCAATCGCCTGCGCGGCAAGCACAAACCGACCTTCTGCGACTTTCAGGATAACGGCGACTTTGTCATTGTCATCAATGCCGAGCGCGTGGCGCTTACCGGCACCAAGCTGGATGACAAAAAATATTATCGTCATTCCGGGTATCCGGGTGGTATTACCACCACCACGGCTCGTGAGATGCTTACCAAAAAACCGGAAGAGCTGATCCGCATCGCTGTTCGCGGCATGCTGCCCAAAAATAAGATTGGGCGTGCACAGCTGAAAAAACTGAAAATTTATGCCGGCGCCGAGCATCCTCATCAGGCCCAGAAGCCGGAAACTCTCGAGATTTGATTACGGAGCGAGTGAACATGGCCTCAGAACAAACATACGCAACCGGTCGTCGGAAAACAGCTATCGCCCGTGTCTGGCTGACTCCAGGCAGTGGTAAGGTAGCGGTTAACCAGATGGAAATGGGTGACTACTTTGGCAATATCTTTTTTGAGACCAAAGTGGCCAAACCTTTCGCAGTCACCGAAACCATTGATCAGTATGACATCATGGCCACCGTGCATGGTGGTGGTAAATCCGCCCAGATTGATGCGCTGGTACATGGTATTGCCCGTGCCCTGCAGACCTTGAATCCGGATATGCGTACCCCTCTGAAAAGAGCTGGCCTGCTGACCCGTGACCCGCGCGCCAAAGAGCGTAAGAAATATGGTCAGCGTGGTGCCCGCGCCCGGTTCCAGTTCTCCAAACGTTAATTTTATTGCGGGGAATTCTGGCCATTGTCCAGGATTTTCTCCTTCGAGTTGTATGCGGGGAATAACGAGTTTTCGTTATTCCCCTTTTTTATTTTTTCTCATCACCTGGGCATCTTCCCGGGAGGAGCATACGCATGTTGAAAGTCGGCATTATCGGTGCCTCTGGCTATACCGGCGTTGAACTGGCCCGGCTGCTCGCCGGCCATCCCGAGGTCTGTCTCACGGCAGCCACATCCCGCCAGTACGCGGGCAAGCCCATGGCGGAAGTTTTTCCCAATCTGCGCAAACGGGTGGATATTGTCTGCGAGAATCTGGGCGTGGACGAACTGATTGACCGGGCGGAGTTCTTCTTCTGCGCCGTGCCCCACAAGACCGCCATGGACATCGTGCCGCAGCTTTTGGCCGCAGGCAAAAAGGTGGTGGATCTGAGTGCTGATTTTCGTCTGCACGACGCCGCCGTGTACGAGGCCTGGTATCAGCCGCATTCCAGCCCCCAGTTTCTTGCGGAGGCTGCCTACGGCCTGCCGGAGCTGTACCGGGATAGTGTCCGCAAAGCGCGCCTCACCGCCAATCCGGGATGCTATCCGACTTCGGCCATTCTGCCGTTGACACCCCTGTTGCGTGCCGGACTCATTGATCCCACCACCGTGATCATCGACTCCAAATCCGGTACCTCGGGCTCAGGCCGCTCTGCAAATGTCGGCTCTCTGTACTGCGAGGTGGCCGATGGCTTCCGGGCCTACAAGGTAGGCGGCGTCCATCGTCGTACTCCGGAGATAGAGCAGGAACTGTCGCTCGCTGCGGGCAAGCCCGTGACCGTGACCTTCACCCCGCATCTGCTGCCCATTTCGCGCGGCATTCTCAGCACCATCTATGCCACGCTGACACCTGCCGGCAGAGAGGCTGACCTCCACGCTGTCCTCAACAAGGCGTACGATGCCGAACCGTTTGTGCGCGTGCTTCCCGCAGGCACCGTGCCCGCGACCCAGTATGTGCGCGGCTCCAACTGCTGCGATATCGGTATTGAGGTGGATAAACGTACCGGCCGGGTGATTGTACTTTCTGCCATCGACAATATCGTCAAGGGTGCTTCCGGCCAGGCGATCCAGAACATGAACCTGATGAACGGGTTTGACGAAACCACCGGCCTCATGGGGGTTCCGTTTTTTCCGTGAGCCAGCGGACCATCCGCCTCCTTATTGCCTTTGACGGCAGCGCATACTCGGGCTGGCAGCGTCAGGCGCAGGGGGAGTCGACCGTGCAGGGTACATTGGAACAGGCTTTTGGCCGGCTCTGCGGTGACCCCGTCACCGTGTATGGAGCCGGCCGCACCGATGCCGGCGTGCACGCACTGGGCATGGTGGCGCATCTGCACACCAAGGCAACAATTCCCCTGGTCGCCTTCTTCAAGGGGATGAACAGTCTTCTGCCGGAGGATATCCGCATTCTTGCAGCAGATGAAGCTGGCGCCTCCTTCCACAGCCGTTTTGACGCCCTTGGCAAGACCTACCGCTACGACTTCACAACCCGTGACGTACAGCTGCCCTGCAGACGGAAGTATCAGGCACATTATCCTGGTTATTTTTCCCTGCAACGGTTGCAGGATTGCCTCACACTGCTTGTGGGCACCCATGACTTTGCAAGTTTTGAGCGTGCTGGTTCACGTGACAAAAGCTTTGATAGCGGCCGCGGTTCTGTGCGTACACTTACCTCCCTTGCCTGTTTTCCCTCACTCACCGAACCGGGCAGCTGGTCGCTCCGGGTCACTGGCGATGGTTTTCTCAGGCAGATGGTACGTAATATAGCAGGCACCCTCATTGAAATCGCGCAGCACAAACGGGCTCCGGAATCCCTGGCAGATATTCTCGCAGCCCGGGACCGCAGTCGGGCCGGCACCACCGCACCAGCCTGTGGCCTCTATCTCGAGCGTATTTATTATCCCTTCCCTGTCTTCAACTTTCCCGCCTGCACATGCTTACCCCCAACGTCCCTTTGATACTTGCCTCCGCCTCACCCAGGCGCCGCGAATTCCTTAGCCAGCTGGGCCTGCCCTTTCAGGTAATACCGGCAGCCATTGATGAATCTGTGCATGCGCAGGAATCTCCTGAACGTTATGTGGCCCGCATGGCAGCCGGCAAGGCAGATCATCTATCCGCCACTTATCCAGAGGCCTGCGTTATCGCCGCAGACACAATTGTGGTCCTGGATGGTATTATTTTCGGAAAACCGGCAGATAAA
>DAIODL010000206.1:0-4099 GCA_036746815.1 Desulfobulbus sp. | reverse complement strand
CGCTATGTGCTGAGCGGGCAAGCAGACGGCAGGACGCTGGTGCTGCTCAACGGCCGGCCGCTCAACAGCAACCAGTACGGCAGCGTTGATCTCGCCGGTATTCCCGTGGAGACCATTGTGTCGATCACGGTGTTCAAGCCGCCGGTGCCGATCTGGCTGGGCGCGGGTGCCAGTGAGGGGGCGATCAGCATCGTGACCAAGGGTATGGGCGGCAAGGAAAAAACCGACAAGAAACAGGTCACCAAACTGCGCATGGCCGCGGGTTCGTATGGCACCCTGGAGGGCAGCGCCAGCCATCAGATGCAACTGGAGACAGGCGCCACGGTCATGGCTTCGGCCACGGGCAAGCATCGGGACGGGAAACGGGCCAACAGCGACATCGACAGCGGCAGCTTTCTCCTCCACTACAATGACGAGCTGCCAGGAAATCATAAACTGGAGATTAACGGACGCTATTACACCTCCGAATCCGGTTCGCCGGGACCGCTGGACAACCCCACACCCAATGCCCGCCAATCCTATGACAAGGCCTCCTTTGACAGCCGTTTCAGCGGGCTGGCCGGCGCCACCGGCGACTATGATCTCACGCTTTACGGCGATGCCATCCGGCTGAAGGACAAAAGCCAGTCCGGCCTGGTTTCAACCCTGGATGATGACAAAGTGGGGCTGAAAGGGGAATACAACTGGAGCGATGAGGACGACCGCTGGGCGGTGCGGACCAGCTCTATCCTGGAAAACGACAATCTCAATCATACCCTTTCAGGCAAGCACGACCGCACCACCGCCGGCCTGGGCGTGCAGGTGGACCGCAAATGGCAGGATTGGACCCTCACCGGCGGCACCCGTGGGGACGAGGTGAGTGACTTCGGGTTCAATCCCGGGGTGTCCGGCGGCATTCATCATGTGCTGGGTGAGGGGTGGGTGATCAAAGCCAATGTGGGACACAGCGTTAATGTGCCCACTTTTGGCCAACTCTACCAACCCAGTCACGGCAGCATCGATCAGACCCGGGGCAACCCGGATCTGGACAAGGAAAAAATCCTTTCTACCGATGCCAGCCTGGAATACAGCTGGAATAAGATGGCCTCCATGCAGTTGAGCCTGTTCCGCAGCGACACCGACGATCCCATTCTCTACCAGCGCGGCAGCGATTTGATCTACCGGCCGGTCAATGGGGACAGCGCCTGGCGGCAAGGTGTGGAGGTCACCGGCAAATACCGTTTCAGGCCCGATCTCAGCCTGGAGGCGGATGTTATTTTCCAGGATTCCGAGGTCGAGGAGACCGGGAATGAACTGACCTACACCCCGCATGTCAAGGCCAAGCTTACCCTGCAGAACACCCTGTCGCGGACCGGCACCAAACTGGAAACCACTCTACGCTATACGGGCAAACAGTACAGCGAGATGGAAAATCTCGAGAGTGAGCGGCTCGACGATTATGTGACCGTGGACTGCAAGATCACCCAGCCCTTTGCACTGGGCAAACGCAAGGTGGAATGGTTTTTTAATATTAACAACCTGTTTGATAAGAATTACTCGATTCATTACGGTTACCCGGATGAAGGTTTTCGCATCCTCACCGGATTTAATTTGACGTTTTAATGTACAGTGAGCGCACGCATTTGTGGCAGAAAAAAGTATCAGTAAAATGAGTACGTTTGTACAATACATGTATTGGAATTTTTTGAAAATATTTCGTTATTTTTTTACCATAAAAATGCAGGTGCAATGATCAAAAATTAAGGTGTTGTCTGCTCTTGTTTTTTTGACGGTGTTGGTAAGAGGGTTGCTGCTTTTAAAAAAACTATTGACTCATCGTGGAATATTGTTGTAGGTGTTGTGGATAGAAGAAGTACATCTTCAGGCTCCGCAAGGATGAAAAGGGAACCCCGTGTGAATCGGGGACGGGCCCGCCGCTGTATACGGGGACGAACGCTGCATAAAGTCACTGACCATAGGGTTGGGAAGGCGCAGCCAGTAGAGTGATCCGTAAGTCAGAAGACCTGCCTGAAAAGATGCGCATAGCTTTCTCTCTGGACCAGGGAAGGCACCGATACGTGGATAAACCAGGGCATCCCCGGATCAATAACCATTGATCCGGGGATTTTTTTGTCGTTTGGTCATGGAAAATGTTGGAGAGAAAAGAGGTCTTTGCTTGTTGAATAGCTGTACGGTATTTTTGTAACTCGTTGTTTTAAAATAAAAAAAATCGGTGCCATGCATTCTGTGGCCCAACAGGGAAAACGGTGCAATTCCGTTGCGGTCCGGCCGCTGTAACCGGGGACGAAATCCGCAGTATGTCACTGATCACGTGTGGTCGGGAAGACGCGGAGAGTAGGATGATCCGGAAGCCAGAAGACCTGCCGATTTTTTGATCAGCGTAGACGGCCGTGGTTCCCGTTGTTGATCCCAGCGTTGGTGCAGGTTTTTTCTGTATCCGAACAATGGTGCACAAACTGGGGGAACCCCTGGCCTGAAAAGGTCAGGGGTTTTTTTGTTAATCAAGCAACAAGGAGTAAAAAAATGGGAACAGCATTGGATATTCTCAAGGATTTTCCGGCCAATACCCATGAACAGTGGCGAACGGCGGTGGAAAAGAACCTGAAAGGAAAGCCCTTTGAGAAGACCCTGGTCAAGAAAACGTATGAAGACATAGACATTCATCCCATGTATTTCCTGGAAGATCTTACAGGACTGGCGCATGTCGATGATCTGCCCGGTGAGGCGCCCTACATGCGGGGACGCACCGCTTCGGGACATGTGGTCAACCCCTGGAACATTTCCCAGGAGATCACCCTGGCCGATAGAGACGAGTTCAATCAGGCGGCCAAGTACGATCTCACTCGTGGCCAGAACAGTCTCAACATCGTGCTCGATGACGCCACCTTGCGTGGTCTAGATCCGGCACAGGCACCGGCTGCTCTGGTGGGCAAGGGAGGGTTGTCACTGGCCACATTTGCCGATGCCAAAGCCGCACTGGCGGATATTGATCTGACGGCTCATCCTGTTCGTCTCACCTGCGGGGCCATGGGCATGGCACCAGCAGCCTTGATTATGGCCGTGATCGAGGAGCAGGGCGGGGCAATTGCTGATCTTGAGGGATCATTGGTGGTGGATCCGCTGGGAGTGCTGGCCACGCAAGGCCAGCTGGCCTGTGCCCTGGCAACCGCGTATGACCGCATGGCACAGCTCACCATCTGGGCCATGGAACACGCGCCGAAGTTGCGGACCATCACCGTTGACGTGGACGGCTACCGCAACAGCGGCGGCAGCGCGGTCCAGGATATCGCCTTTGCCCTGGCGACCGGCGTGGCCTATATCCGTGCCCTGGTGGAGCGCGGCCTCACGATCAATGATATTGCCGGGAAAATGAGTTTCGAGTTTGCCATTGGCAATGACTTTTTCATGGAAATCGCCAAGTTCCGCGCAGCCCGGCTGACTTGGGCCCAGATCATTGATTCCTTTGGCGGGGATGGCGAGGCACAGAAAATGTATATCCACGCCCGCACCGCCACCTGGAACAAGACCGAGGTGGATCCCTGGGTGAATATGCTGCGCGTTTCCACGGAAGCGTTCTCCGGCATTGCCGGCGGGGTGGACAGCCTGCATGTCAGTCCCTTTGATGAGATTTTCCGAATTCCCAACGAGTTTTCGCGCCGTATCGCCCGCAACGTCCATATCGTGCTCAAGGAGGAGGGCCATCTCGACAAGGTGGTGGATCCGGCCGGCGGCTGCTGGTACGTGGAGCAGATCACCGCCCAGCTCGCCGAAAAGGCATGGAAGCTTTTTCAGGATGTCGAAGCAACGGGTGGCATGGCCGTTGCCCTTGCCCAGGGACTGCCCCAGGAGAAAGTAGCGGAGATCGCTGCCCGGCGGGCGCAGAATGTCGCCACCCGCACCGATAAGTTTGTAGGTACGAATATCTATCCGAATCTTCAGGAAAAGAAGCAGATCGTCGAGCCCTTTGACCATGAAGGGTTTGCGGTCAGACGCGTGCAGGCGGTCAAGAATTCCTGCCAGGGGGCACAGAGCGATGCCTGTGCCGCGGCACTGGCGGCGGTCACTGAGCGCATCGGCCTGGTGGCCACGGCTTCCACCA
>DAIODL010000205.1:0-4102 GCA_036746815.1 Desulfobulbus sp. | reverse complement strand
TGAAGGGCTTGCGCACGAAGTCGTAAGCCCCGCTCTTCATGGCCTCCACCGCGGTGTCTATGTCTCCGTGTCCGGTGATGACGATCACTTCGTTGCCGCCGGGTACGGCCTTGAGTTCGTTGAGCAATTCCAGGCCTGCGACATCGGGCAGGCGCAAATCCATGAGAATGACATCAAAACGGTTCTCACGCACCATGGTGAGCGCCGTCCGCCCATTTTCTGCCGTGAAAATAGACCGTTTATTATTGGCCAGTTCTTTTTTCAGCAGCAGGCGGATGTACTCCTCGTCGTCAATGACGAGCACATTGTAGGGAATGCTATTGGTCATGGCTTGATCCCCGGCAGGGAGACAATAAAGGAAGCCCCTTCATGCACGGTACTCTCCACATTGATTTCGCCCTGGTGGTTCTTGACGATGGAGTAGCAGGTCGAAAGCCCGATGCCGATGCCCTTGCCCACGGGTTTGGTGGTGAAAAAAGGTTCGAACAGCTTGTCGATCACATCGGCGGTGATGCCCTCCCCGTTGTCACGCACAATGAGCTCCGCCCCATGATCCGGTCCCGGCTGGGTCTGCACGGTGATGCAGCCGTCGTTGTCGGCAATGGAATCCATGGCATTGGTCAAAAGGTTGATGATGACCTGCTTCAGCTGCGATTCATCCCCCATAATGGGGGGCAAATTTTTTGCCAGATCGCTCTGCAGCACCAGATTCCGATGTTCCTTGAAGTGGTGTTTGAGGAGAAAGAGGGTGTCGTGCACGCACTGGTTGAGGTCCAGCAGGCACATCTTGCCGGCCAGGGGGCGGCTGAAGGAGAGCATGGTCTGCACGATATCGCGGCAGCGGAGACATTCCTTGAGGATAATGTTGGTGTATTCCACAAAATCATCAAAGGTTTCAGCCTGCTGCAGCGATTTGATGGTGTGCAGCCGTTTGCTGAGTCCCTCGGCAAAGCCGCTGATGGCGGTGAGGGGATTATTGATTTCATGGGCAATACCAGCTGCCAGGGTGCCGATGGTCGCCATTTTTTCGGCCTGATAAAATTTTGCCTGATACTCTTTTTCCATGGTGACATCGCGTTTGAACAGCAGCACCTGCCGCTCCCCGGTCGGCCCTGCCTGCAGGGGCGAGGCAATGACATCGAACTGGCGGTAGCGGCCATCCACCTTGTAGATGATCAGCTCCCGGGCAATGGCATTGGTGTCCAGGGAGCGGATGGCCGGGCAGTTGTCGCAGGGGGTCATGCGGTTTCTGAGCACCTCGTAACAGTACTGGCCCAGGGGATTGGGATTGTCAACGCACTGGTGAAACACGTGGTTGACCTGCTTGATGCGCATGTCCTCGGAAAGCACCACCATGAGATCCGTGATACCGTCGAGCACTGCCTGCATTTCCAGCCGTTTTTTCTCCAATTCCTCATTGGATTTTTTGAGGAGCTCCACCTTGGACTGCAGTTCCTGGTAAAAGCCCTGTTTGCAGTATTCGATACCAATGAGATCATGCAGGGTGGGCGGCGTCGTCATATTACCACACCTCCTTGCAGATGTGCATGAAATCCTGCCACGTGGTGGGACCGGGATTACTGAGCGTGCACACGTCATACACCGCCATTTTGCAGATGGGCTCCAGGACGCGCCAGCTGCCCGCGTTGATCACCTCGGACAAACGCCTTTCCACGTTCAGTCCGGCAAAAAAATCGTCAAGTCGCTGAATGCCCGCCACTGCTGTTTCCTCAGGCGTTGCCAATTTCTCGCCCAGTACGACCGCGCCGATATCCGCCATCTTTTCCAGGCAGAACTGCCGGTTGAAGCGCATCACCTCGGGCAACAGGATGGGGTGCAGCATGCCGTGCGCCATGTCGAAATGGCCGCCCAGGGAATGCGCCAGGGCGTGTTCGGCACCAAGACTCGCGTTGCTGAAGGAGATGGAGGCGGAAACAGAAGCCGTGCTCAGCTGCTCCAGGGCATTCATGGATTCGGTTTCCACGGCCTTGGGCAGATGCTGCATGATGAGTTCAATGGCCCGCAGGGCGTGCAACTCGGTGAAGGGCGAGGCAATGGGCGAGCAGTAGGATTCAACGGCATGGGCCATGGCATCAATGGCCGAATGGATGATCTGTATCGTGCTTTTGGTGCGCAGGATAAGCGGGTCCACAATGGAGATGTTGGGCATGAGCGAACGGGTGATGATGGACATCTTCACATGCCGCTTGGAATCGGTGATGATGCAGAACTGGGAGATATCCGAGCCGCTGCCCGCAGTAGTGGTGATAAAGAGCATGGGCGGCAGCGGATGCTGCGCCTTGTTGGCGCCCTCATAATCCTGCACCGTGCCACCGTTTGCCGCGAGCAGGGCGATACCCTTGGCCGTGTCCATGGGACTGCCGCCACCGATGGCGATGATCACATCGGTACCGTTTTTGCGGTACAGCTCCGCCCCCTGCTCCACCATGTAATCCCGGGGATTGGTGACCACGCCCGAATAGTAGACCCATTCAATGCCAGCGCTTTTCAGAAGGTCCATGACCCGCTGCACCCAGCCAGCCTTTTCAATTCCCTCGTCACTGACCAGAAATACCTTTTTGGCACCCAGCTTCTGCGCGCAGAGCCCTGCGTAATTCAAACAGCCCCGGCCAAAAATGATTTCCGGTACGGCAAACTTGGTGGTTTTCATAGTGGCACTTGATTGCATCAAACACTCCTCTTCAGGGGACATGGTATGGTTGTGTAGACGCGGCGAGGTTAAGCTGAAATTTACACTATGGGCAGGAAAACAGTCTTCCTAGTAAATAAAATGGGCAGTGTACACAGCGTTGGCAAGGCCTGAGCGCTTTATTGCCTGGCCCGGTCATCAGCCAGCCTATGGACGGCTATTGCAACACTCAACCTGCAGTCGGCTGTTTCCCGTACTCTGCAGGCAGTTGTAACAGCCGTATGTTTGCTGTAGCCGGAAAAGATTCTGCAGTGGCATGCCCAGCAGGTGGCAGAGCAACACCCGGATCACCCCGGCATGAGTGACCAGGGCCACATCCTCCGCATCGGTCTGCAGGCAGCTCTGCAGCACCGGCCGGGCACGCAGGTAGAGATCGGTGAAGCTTTCACCGCCGGGCGGCCGGAAATGGGCCATGTCACGGCCTCTGGCTTCGTATGCGCCGGGATAGCGCTCTTTCACCTCGGTGACGCTCATGCCCTCCCACTGGCCCAGATCGATTTCCCGCAGGGCGTCATGAAAGGTGGCCGGGCAGTCCAGCGAGCCGGTAATAATAGCTGTAGTTTGGCGGCAACGCAACAGCGGGCTGGAAAGGACACGGCTGATGTTTTTGGTACGCAGAAACTCACCCATGGCGTGACACTGCTCCCGTCCCTCGCCGCTGAGTGCCAGGTCGGTCTGCCCGATGAAGCGGTGCGGCCCGGTGGTGCACACCGCTCCATGGCGGATGAGCCAGATGCGGTTCATGCCTGCTGCCTCAGTGTTTCTTCTGCGGGAAAGAGCAGTGCCTGCATTTTCAGGCCCATGCACTGTTCCACAGCGTGCTGCAGTTGCAGGGCATGCTGCAGCCGGTTGTTGATCGCCTGGCAGGCTGCAGTGTCGTGACGGTAGAGATCAAGTTTCCGGGCAAACCGTTCCCACAGGGGCACCAGTTCCGTGCCGGAAACCAGCTTGTCCGCCAGGCAGACAATGGCCGATTCCTCCACCTGGCTGGCGTTGACCGGCCCCACGTCCCTGTGCAGGCGCACCGGTTCGGCAAGCCGGGTTAGCCCCAGTTCCTGCAGCATCTCGCCGCCCCGCTCCTCGTGATGCGGCTGGCCCTTGGCAATGTCATGCAGCAGGGCTGCGTTGTGCACGATATCACGGTCAAGCCGCAACCCCCGCTCCCAGAGCCGCTGGGCGATCAGGTCGGCCACATGGGCCACTGCCCGGCAATGGGCTGTTACCGGTACAGGCATACTGAGGCTGGCAAGTGTTTCCGCCTCAGCCCGCGAACCCACGGCCATGCGCTCAAAGCGCTTCGAGAGCTGGAGGAATTGCTCCCGGGTGTCGGCATCCCGGTGGATCCCCTCATCCCACACAGGCACTTCGCGGGCGGGCACGCGCGCCAGGCAG
>DAIODL010000204.1:0-4109 GCA_036746815.1 Desulfobulbus sp. | reverse complement strand
GGAGCGGCACGATTTCACTGACATGCAGATGCCGCTGTTCATCCGGCCGATCAAGCCCGAGGATGCGCCTCTTTTCGAGGAGCTGTTCAGCACCCTGACCCCCACCAGTATCTACTACCGGTTTTTCAGCGTGGTGAAGACACTCTCACCCGAGATTCTGGCCCGGTTCACCCAGATTGATTATGACCGCGAAATTTCGTTTGTCGGACTGGACGAGGATCAGGGCAGGGAACGCATGCTGGGTGTGGCCAATATTCTGGGTGAGCCCAGCGGCAAACGTGGTGAATTCTCCGTACTTATCGGTGACCCCTGGCATGGCAAGGGTATTGGCGCCAAGCTGCTTTTACAGTGTCTGCGCATTGCCCAGGAACGCGGCATGGAAACCGTCTGGGGCACCGTGCTCGCGGAAAACAAATATATGCTTGAACTGGCGAAAAAAGTGGGCTTCAGCGTTAAGGCGGGTGAAGATCACTCCGAGTTCAAGCTGAACATCAACCTGAAAGAAACCAAGCTGTAAGAACACTTGAGCATTACAGCCTAACCTTGCTGAACTTGGGTTTTTCTTGATAGCAGGGTTCTGTATTGCAACCAAGTCCCGTAAGCGGACCACACTCGATTGCAGGAACGACGGATCGGTTTAAAAAAAAAGCAGCGGCCCCTGATTACAGTCAGGGGCCGCTGCTTCTCGTTACCCGCCAGCAATAATGGGGACGTCCCTTATTCGGTAAATCCTTTTTCGGCCATGGCGCTGCCGTGAATAAAGCACGCCATACCTGTTTTCATTTTGCGAAAACCGAGCCTTCCATAAAAATTTTCTTTGCCTGGAGCGGCATAGAGTATGACATTGCATCCGGTAACCTTATCCAGGATTTCCCGGACAATGCGTTTGCCGATACCCTTCCCCTGATATGGTTGCGCCACAGCGCAATCATAAATGGCCGCCTGGTATGCCCCATCCGATAGAGCCCGGCCAAAGCCGATCAGCTTCCCGCCGTCGTAGACAAAAACCGCGCACAAACTTGCGACAAAGGCCTTTTCGTGTATTGCCGGTGCATAATATGCCATGCCCACAGATTGCAGTATTGCTGACACTGCAGCCCAATCAACGCCAGCAGTGTTTGTTTTTATTGTAATATCCACAAATTATCCCTCAACAAAGCACTGTTGTCCAAAAAACAGACAGGTGCATAAAAAAACAGCCCCATGGAGGGCAAAGCCGTCCATGGGGATTTGTGTCAATACGAAGCAAAGGCCGCCGCGCTGCCTTTGCAGCATCCGGGATCCAGCCCGATGCTACCGCTTAAATATAGCTTTGATACTCCGGTTCAAACATCATTTTCTTGATATACTCTTCCAGATTTTCCGGACGGGGTTTGCTGGCAAGTCCCTTATCGTAAGCGACCTCAGCCACAGCCACAGCCACGGCCAGAGAGACCTCACGAATGCGCGGCAGTGGTGGATAAACGCGGCTGTGTTCCAGATCTGTCTCTGAAACCTCAGCAGCCACGGTGCGGGCGGCCACCAGGAACATCTCGTTGATAACACGGGTCGCGCCGCTGGCCATCACCCCCATGCCCACGCCAGGGAAGATGTACACGTTGTTGCCCTGCGATGGGAACAGCACGCGGCCGAACATCTGCACCTGTTTGAACGGGCTGCCTGAGGCGAAAATCGCCCTGCCCTCGGTCCAGGTATAGGCTTCCTCGGCGGTGCACTCGGACTTGGAGGTGGGGTTGGAAAGCGAGAAGATAATGGGCCGCTCGTTGATCTTTCCCATGGCCTCAAGAATCTCGGGCGTAAAGCCTTTACGCTGACCGGAAACACCAATAATTGCCTGCGGCCGTAAACGCTCCACTGCGGTTTTAAAGTCAGTGATCTGATCAAAGTCATGGGCATACACCTGTTTGTGCGGCGACAGGTCCGTCCGGCTCTTGACAACCAGTCCCTTGGAATCGACATACCAGCAGCACAGCCGTGCCTGCTCTTCCGTCAGTCCTTCGCTCATCAGGGCCGAAACCATGAGCTCGCCGATACCAAGACCGGCCTCACCCGCCCCCAGGAACAGGAAACACTGTTCCGTCAGTTTGCCGCCGGTCAACCGCAGGGCGGAAAAAAGACCGGCAACAGCCACAGCGGCGGTTCCCTGAATATCATCGTTAAAACAGCACACCTGGTCGCGGTACTTCGAAAGCAGCTTGAAGGCGTTGCGGTTGGCAAAGTCCTCAAATTGAATCATGCAGCCCGGGAACACCTGCTGCACAGCAAGAATGAACTCATCCACGATTTCGTCATACAGCTCGCCGCGGATACGGGGTTGCTGCAGACCAATATAGAGCGGATCATTCAAGAGATGCGCGTTGTCTGTCCCCAAATCAAGGGTAATCGGCAGGCTGTAGGACGGATGAATGCCGGCGCACACCGTGTACAGGGCCAGCTTACCCACCGGGATCCCCATGCCGTCGGCGCCAAGATCACCCAGACCAAGGATGCGCTCGCCATCGGTGACCACAATCACCCGCACATCCTTGACCGGCCAGTTGCCAAGCAGCTCGGCAATCCGCCCCTTATCTTTTGCTGTAATGTACACACCGCGCGGGCGCCTGAAAATATGCCCGAACTGCAGACAGGCCTGTCCCACGGTGGGGGTGTAGACAATAGGCATCAGCTCTTCAATATTATCGAGCACCACACGGTAAAACAGGGTTTTGTTGCGGTCTTCCAGGGCAATCAGATACACATAACGCTCAATATCCGTGGACTGTTTGCGCAGATTCTCAAGAATACGCTGTACCTGCTCATCCAGAGTCAGCACGCGGGGTGGCAGCAGGCCGGTCAGGCCAAGCGTCTCGCGCTCTTCCTCGGTAAATCCCGACCCCTTGTTGAAATTAGGGTCGCGCAACAGATTGATACCCGTGGGTATCCCTTGCATACGCTTCTGCGCCAGAAGCCGGGCTTCGGTATCACCGGCCGAGGCCTTCTTCAACATGGACTGCAGATTGATATGGTTCAAAAACTTAGATAAAACTTCACTATCGACCAAATCCTTCTCAAAACGGATGAGGATTTCGTCCAAGTCATGCTTAATGGAATACATGCATTTTTCCTCTTCAAGAACGGGGACTTTCCGGAAATACGTGCTGCATTGCGGAGCAAAAACGGTCCCAGAGCGGCGTACTGACACGCCCGTATTTGAGAAGCATTACCGAGGAAGCCTGGAACTGTCAAGATGATCGCTTAAAGGGTCGCCCAGTATTCTGCGAATTGAACTATTCTATACTACCGGAAAAAAGTTGCGGCTGCAGGATGCGCAACGAGGCCATGTCCCGCTCACGGATGGTTTCATCCCCCTGCAGGCTGCCGATCAGCAAGGGAGATGCCGGATCATGCAGCGCCAGATTCCGCCGCGCCGTCTGATCGCTGGTATTGGCGTAGCAGTAGCGACAGCCATGCGCGCAGGAATCATAGGCGCCAATGTCAACACTCACGGTGCACCCGCATCCGGGCCGCTGGCTCGTATCACGGCGCGTGGACAGCGGCTGGCCAATGATGGCCCCGATCTGCGCACCATCGATGCAATGGGCTTGGGGGACCTGGCAGGTCTCGGAAAGAAAGGCATCACAGCAGGCGCGGAGCTGGATGTGCCGGGCTGCCGCGATATTGGTCATCTCCGCAATCAGCCGCTGCCTTTCCACCGCATCCAGCTCCACCAGTTCAAAGTCGCGTAAATTACGCCTGCATTTGGCATAGAGGCTGACAAAGCTGATGGTGCACTGGCTGGTCATGCCGCACAAGGCTCGTGCAAGCCTGGTAAAACGGCGCAGCACCGCGTCCGGACCCCAATCCATGGTGAAGATCAAGGGGTCACAGCGCCAGAGCATGCGCGCGGCTCCCCAGCGTGTTGCCGCCTGCTGAAAACTGGCAATACGTTTATCCAGGGAAGGCAGTCCGGGCTCAAGTGCCGGGTCACAGGCTGTGATGGTGTACTGCATGACCACTGGATAACCCATGGATTCCATTTCAGCCCAGTGCGGCAGAAAGGGGGCTGGATTCTTGGGCCACAGCACCAGTGCCTCGACAACCGAAGGGTCCAGACGTACCCGGCTGACCAT
>DAIODL010000203.1:0-4126 GCA_036746815.1 Desulfobulbus sp. | reverse complement strand
CGATTGCCTGGTGACCGATGACGACGATATCTACACCCAGGCGGGCATTCCCGTACAGAAGGGCCTTTCCGGGGTGCTCTGCCCGGATCATTATTTTGTGAGCAATATCGACCGGGTGCTGGAATGGTCAGGCAAGCATGAGCTGGCCATGACGGTGATTGAAAGCGCGGGCCTGTGCAACCGCTGCTCCCCGCATATCAAAGGACTTTTGGCAGTGTGTGTGCTCGATAACGTCAGCGGTCTGCACACGCCCAAGAAAATTGGGCCCATGCTCAAGCTGGCGGACGTGGTGGTGATTACCAAGGGAGACATTGTCTCCCAGGCAGAGCGAGAGGTGTTTGCCTACCGGGTGCAGAGCGTGGCCCCGCGGGCACGCATCATCCAGGTGAACGGCCGTTCCGGCCAGGGATCGCATGCCCTGGCGCAGATATTTTTAGGTGCTCCGGCCATGAGCGGCGGCCTCACTGACCTGAGGCTGCGCTTTCCCATGCCCGCAGCGCTCTGTTCCTACTGCCTTGGCGAGACGCGGGTCGGCACAGATTACCAGATCGGCCAATTTAAAAAACTCAACATTGACTGAAAAAACCTGTCCCAGTGCAACTACTGACTCCCGACATACTGGCGCAAAAAAGTCTGGCCGTGCTCCTGGATGAGTACCCGCTGCTCGAATCAGCGCTCCTGGAAGTGGGCATTGAGTTCGATCCGGCGGACGACTCCACCCTGGATGCCATCCTTAACCAGTGGGCCACCCTGCGTGACCGGTCAAAGGATGAGTTTGTCACCCAGCTCATCAGCCGTATCGACGAGCTGAACGGGCTCTTGGGCAGCACCACCACCCTGGATACCATCGAAATCCGCACGGGCCGCGATAAATCAGGCAATCCCGAGCCGGTGGAGCGCATCAAGCTTGCGCGTGGTGATCTCCTGGCCATTGTCGGGCCCACGGGTTCGGGCAAGAGCCGTCTGCTTGCGGACATTGAATGGCTCGCCACCGGCGATACGCCCAGCGGCCGGGAAATTCTGATCGACGGTAAAACCGCTGCGGACAAACGCTTCTCCACCGGCGGCGATCAGCTTATCGCGCAGCTCTCGCAGACCATGTCCTTTGTGCTTGATGCCACGGTGGAGGAATTACTCAGCCTGCATGTGGAAAGCCGCGGCATGAACACCTCACTGGTCGCGGAAACCATCCAGGCGGCCAACGAGCTTTCCGGAGAATCCTTTCACGGCGCCACGCCGCTTACCAGCCTCAGCGGCGGTCAGACCCGCGCGCTCATGGTCGCGGATACGGCCCTGGTCTGCCGGTCGCCTATTGTGCTTATCGATGAAATCGAGAATGCCGGCATCGACCGCCGTGCTGCCTTCAACCTTTTGTTGTCCCAGGAAAAAATCGTGCTCTCCGCCACCCACGATCCCCTGCTGGCCCTTTTGGCCCCGCGCCGGCTGTGTATGCGCCACGGTGCCATGTATTCACTCCACGTGCGGACTCCTGAGGAGGAAGCAATCCTCTCCGACCTGGAAATCCTTGATGACCTTCACGCGACGCTCCGCAACCAACTGCGCCATGGTGAACGGATAGCGCCCATCCATTTCGAAACCCTTCACAGGAAAAAACCATGAAAGCCACCATCCGTTTCTTCGAAAAGCCTGAATGCACCGGCAATGCCCGGCAAAAAGCCATTTTACTGGCCGCAGGCCACCAGTTGATCCCGGAAAACCTGATCGAGTACCCCTTCACCAAAGAGGAGCTGCGTTCATTTTTTGGCGCGCTGCCCGTGGCGCAGTGGTTCAACCCCATGTCTCCCAAGGTGAAATCAGGCGAGGTGGACATTCAGCACATGAGCGAGGACGAGGCGCTGACCGTTATGCTGGCTGATCACATGCTCATCCGGCGGCCCCTGATGGAGATTAACGGCATTCGTTTGGTCGGCTTCAATACGGCGGAACTGGAACGCATTGGCGTGAACTGCCAGGCCTCGCCGCGCATGAATCTGCTGGCCGGCGTGGATCTGGAAGGCTGCCCCGGCGATGCCATCGGCATCAACTGCGCGGAACCCCGCACCCTGCCTGTTCTGGACTGACACCACCCTGTCCCATGGCATGAAGGGGACCTCCATTCCTTCATGCCATGTCCGTTTTATCCGCGTGTTCAGGCCGTTCTCCGGCCCTTTTTTGACTATGGAAAAACGTGCCGCTGGTATTTGTTTCTGGAAATTTTCATGCGCTCGTCGTATGTTGCATACACTGCGCTATTATTGATTTTTTTTATCAATCAATTCGTTACCAACCTTTGCTTGTGGAGTACCCGAGACCATGCACATCAAACAAGTGGTCGATGATATCTATCGACTCTCCGTCAACATTGAAGACAAAGATTATCTTTTTGAAGGTATCTGGCCGATTCCAAACGGCATCTCCATCAACGGCTATCTTATCAAAGCCGAAAAGAATGTACTGATCGACCTCACCCAGGATATTTTCAACTTCCCCGCAGAATTCACCCACCAGATGGAAGGCGCCATTCTGGAAATCGAGGACATCGATATTCTCATCGTCAATCACATGGAGCCCGACCACTCCGGCTGGCTGCGTGAATTCTGTAAGAAAAACACCAAGGCAGTCATCTACTGCACCAAAAAGGCGGTACCGCTGCTGAACGCCTTTTCCGAGGTTCCGGCAGAGCGGGCCATTGCCATCACCGACGGCATGATTCTCGAGGTGGGCGATTATTCCCTGCAGTTTTTCGAGACACCCAACATTCACTGGCCCGAGACCATGATGACCTACGAGCGCAAACGCAAGGTGCTGTTCTCCTGCGACGCCTTTGGTTCCTATGGCCGTATCGATGAAAGCGCTATTTTTGATGATCAGGTTTCTGCTGAGAAGCACGCCTTTTTTGAAGAGGAGGCCCTGCGCTACTATGCCAATATCGTGGCGACCTTTTCTCCCTTTGTTCTCAAGGGACTGGAAAAACTGGGTGGTCTGGATATAAAAGTTATCTGCCCCTCCCATGGTATCATCTGGCGCCATGACCCAGCGGTCATCATCCAGCATTACAAACGCTACGCCGAATACAGCAAGGGCCCGGCCGAGCGCGAAGTCACCATCGTGTGGAGCTCCATGTACGGTAATACCAAGCAGGTGCTGAACCTGGTGATCGAGACCATCCGCAAGCACAACATTCCGGTGCATGTGTTCCAGGTGCCCGGCGACGGCATTGGCTACATCCTGGCCAGCGCCTGGAAGTCAGCGGGTCTGATCTTCGGTATGCCCACCTATGAGTACAAAATGTTTCCGCCCATGTCGCATACCATCGGCGAACTGCTGGTGAAGAAGGTGACCAACAAGAAGGTGTTCCGCTTTGGCTCCTTTGGCTGGGTTGGCGGCGCGCAGAAGGATTTTGAGGCCAAAATCGAGAAATCCGGCTGGGATCTGCTGGGGCATTACGAGTGGCAGGGCCGTCCCACGGATGAGGACAAGGCTGCCATGGAAAAAGCCATCAACAGCTATTGCGAGACTCTCATCGAGTTCACCAAATAATAGAGATATGGCATCGCCCGTTTGTCGGGCCAGCTAGTCATTCAAAAGCGGGAGGCATTTGCCTCCCGCTTTTTTTTTTATGCGTTTAGCCGAAAATACACAGAATCAGCTGCTGATCAGATAGGGGAAAAGCCTTAAAAGACACCAGGAAACTATCCTGAGCAACAGATACCCAAGGGGCAGTACAAACCCGCACACTTAAACATTGCTAATCCGTGTTAACCCTTGCCGAGCACAGCGGATGAGTGACAACGGATCGTCTGATAAGCACCATTTTTCTTTTGACTTTCCATATTTCCTTCGTAATATCACCATATATGAAAAATATACATGAGATCACATTGATATAGAAAACGGATCTTTTATTTTTATATTCGCACTCTCAATATCGCAATAGATGGAAAACCTTTCCACCTATATGGGCCAATATGGTAAAAATTTTTCCACTTATTACACTGTCAAGTTACAAAAACAAAAATGCCTCATATATTTGACTTTGATGGTTTAGAAAAAAAGTTATTTTCATTGAAACATATTTGCTATGGAAATTCACATTTTTGTGATGAAATTAATCTTAATAGAGTCA
>DAIODL010000202.1:0-4157 GCA_036746815.1 Desulfobulbus sp. | reverse complement strand
ACGGCTTTCATGCCGACCCGCAGGGGCCTGGCTGTCTGGTAGGCGGCGGTGTGGGTATCGCGCCATTGTTGTTTCTGGCTGAGGATCTCAATCGCCAGCATCCTGACCATGCGAATCTGGCGGTCTTTCTCGGCGGACAGACCGGTGGAGATATCCGTCAGCTCGGTGAAGAATTTGCACATGCAGGCTGCCAGGTCTTTCTGGCAACAGATGACGGCTCGCTGGGCGAGAAAGGGCTTGTCACCGCACTCCTTGCCCCCCGCATCACCCAGTTCAAAAAGGTGTATGTCTGCGGCCCCACACCGATGATGGCCGCCTGCGCCGCTCTCTGCAAAGAGGCGCACATCGCTTGCGAGGTGTCGCTGGAGGCGTCCATGGCCTGTGGGCTGGGCGCCTGCCTGGGCTGCACCGTGTACGGCACGGATGGTCAGTATCGCCATGTCTGCAAGCATGGCCCCGTACTGCCGGCGGAGGAAATAGCATGGAACCGTTGAAGACTCTTGATCTCTCCGTGCAGCTGGGCCCGCTGACACTCGCCAATCCTGTCATGACCGCTTCCGGCACCTTTGGCTACGCCGCTGAATTTGCTGATCTGGTGCAGCTCGACCGGTTGGGAGCGGTGGCTGTCAAGGGCATATCGCTTGAGCCCCGGCCAGGCAATCCACCGCCACGGGTGGTGGAAACCGCTGGCGGCATGCTCAATGCCATTGGCCTTGAAAACGTGGGGGTTGACAGGTTTATCAGCGACAAAATGCCCTTTCTGCGCCGCTGCGCCTGCAAGGTGATTGTCAATATCCTGGGCGACTCCATTGAAGAGTATGGGCTTCTTGCGGAGAAACTCACCGGCGTGGACGGCATCGACGCGCTGGAGGTGAATATCTCCTGCCCCAACGTCAAGAAGGGCGGCGTTGCCTTTGGCACCGTGCCGGAGATGGCAGCGGCCTTGACCCGCGCAGTGAAAGGCGCCACCGACCTGCCGGTGATCGTCAAGCTTTCGCCCAATGTCACGGATATCGTGGCCATGGCCAGGGCGGTGGCTGATGCCGGCGCGGACGCGCTCTCCCTCATTAACACCCTGATCGGCATGGCCATTGATATCCACCGCCGCACGCCGCGCCTGGCCAACGTCATCGGCGGGCTTTCGGGGCCGGCGGTCAAGCCTGTTGCCCTGCGCATGGTGTGGCAGGTGGCTTCACAGGTGCCCATTCCCGTCATCGGTATCGGCGGCATTGGCACGCCCGAGGACGCCATCGAATTTCTCCTGGCAGGCGCCTCCGCTATCCAGGTGGGTACCGCCAATTTCTACAACCCGGCCGCCACCGGCCAGATCATTGACGGCATCACCGACTACCTGCGCCGACAGGGCGAGGATTCGGTACACGCCATAATCGGCGGCCTGCGCCTGGGAACGGAACGATGAAATCCCGTGGAAAAATCTGCGTCTGTATCGCCGCATCGGACGGAGCCGCTGTGCTGGAAGCCATCACTCCAGTACTGCCGCTGGTGGATGTGGTTGAAATTCGTCTGGACGGCATGGCCAATCCCCAGGTGGCGGACTGCATCAAATCGTTAAACAAGCCGGTGCTGGCCACCAACCGTCCTCTATGGGAGGGCGGCCAGTGGAGCGGCACGGAGGAGGCGCGGGCCGACCTTCTGTGCCAGGCGCTTTCCTGGGGCGCCCGCTTTGTGGATATTGAACTGCGCGCGGCGCCTGCCATCCGTGCACGCATCCGCGAGCAGGCAGACCAGTGCGGCGCCCAGATGATTATCTCCTCCCATAATTTTCAGACAACCCCAAGCAGCCGCTCACTTACGCGGATTTTGAACGCCATGCGCGGAAGCGGCGCCAATATCGGCAAAATTGTCGTTACCGCCAACAATCCCGGCGACTGCCTGCGCGTGCTCACCCTGCAGGAAAAGGCCATGTCCGCCGGTTTCCCGCTCTGTGCCTTTGCCATGGGCGAGTCTGGGGCCATCAGCCGCCTGGCCACCCTGAAGCTGGGGGGATTCATGACCTACGCGGCCCTCAACCGTGAGCAGGCCACCGCCCCAGGTCAGCTCACTGTGGAAACATTGCACCGGATGCTGCACCTGCTGGAGAATCCTGCATGAACAATGATGACCAGCAACACGCGTGCTCTCCGCCGCGCCTCATTCCCTCAATCCCTGTGACGGAACGCCTATGATTGACGGTCATACCCGACTTTTCGGCATCATCGGTAATCCGGTGGAACATTCACTGAGCCCGGCCATGCACAACGCTGCCTTTGCCCATCAGGGAATCAACGGGGTCTACGTGGCCATGCGGCCGGAGGGCCTTGAAAATGCCTACCAGGGCCTCAAGGAACTGGGATTTATCGGCGTTTCGGTTACCGTGCCGTTTAAGGTGGCGATCATGGAATTTGTCGACAAGATTGATCCGGTGGCACGCAAGATCGGCGCGGTGAACACCCTGCACTTCACGTGCAACCAAAACGGCCAGGTGCAATGCACCGGTTCCAACACCGACTGGGTGGGTTCCAACCAGGCGCTTGCCGAAGCCATGCCCCTGAAGGATGCCACCGTACTTATTTTAGGCGCGGGTGGTGCGGCCCGGGCCGTGGGCTTTGGCCTGCTCGAGGCCGGCGCCAGACCACTCATCGCCAACCGCACCGAGAGCAAAGGTCAGGCGCTGGCAGCCCAGCTGGGCTGTACCTTTGTACCTGCGCAGGAACTTTCCCAGGTGCGCGCCGACGCCTTAATCAACACCACCTCCGTGGGCATGGAGCCGAATGACAAGGCCATTCCCATTGATCCTGAACTGCTCACGCATTTCCAGGTGATCATGGATATTGTCTACACTCCCCTGCAGACCCGGCTCCTTAAGGAGGCGGCCGCCCGTGGCTGCCGCATTGTCGGCGGGCTCGATATGCTGCTGCATCAGGGTGCAGCCCAGTACCGTCTGTGGACTGGCCAGGACGCCCCATTCGCGGTCATGCAGGACGCTCTCCTGCAAGCGCTCAAGGCGCGCGCAGCCGCCCCTCATTAACCCCGTTCCGAGACGCCTATGATCACCATTACCCCTGTCCCCTCCATAGATGCCGTGGTCACGGTGCCCGGCTCGAAAAGTCTCACCCAGCGGGCCTTGATCGCCGCGGCACTTGCCTGGGGCACCTCCGAGCTCAAAGGGCCGCTTGCCAGCGAAGACACCAGCTACACCATGACCGCCCTGCGGTCCATGGGCGTGCGCTGCGATGACACCGATCCCGCCTGCTGGCGCATTGAAGGTGCGGGAGGACGCATCACCGAACCGCTCGAACCCATCTTTCTGGGCAACAATGGCACAGCCACCCGCTTTCTCACTTCCGTCGCCGCCCTGGGACAAGGCACCTTTCACATCACCGGCAGCGAGCGCATGGCCAAACGGCCCATTCTGCCACTGATGCAGGCACTGCAGGGCTGGCAGGTGGACATCACAAGCGATGCCGGAACCGGCTGTCCGCCCCTGACCATCGCCGCCCATGGGATCGAAGGTGGCCTCACGGTGCTGCCCGAGGGCAAGTCCAGCCAGTACCTCTCCTCGCTCCTGCTGGTGGCACCCTATGCCGCCCGGCCCGCGGAGCTCAAGGTGGAAGGAACGGTCTACTCGCGGCCCTATGTGGAAATGACGCTGGCGGTGATGGCGGACTTCGGCATCCGGGTGGAGGCCACGCCTGATCTCCACTATTTCCGCATCCCCCAGGGGCAGTATCAGGGCCGCAGCTACGCCATCGAGGGCGACGCCTCCGGGGCCTCCTACTTCTGGGCAGCAGCGGCCGTCACCGGGGGCAGGGTCACCGTGGCCAACGTGCCGGTGCCTTCCCTGCAGGGCGACGCCCAGCTGCTCCCTTATCTGGCCCGCATGGGCTGCCGCATCGAGCAGTCCGAGGCCGGTATCACCCTGATCGGCGGCCCGCTTGAAGGTATTGAGGTCGACATGGGCGACATGCCCGACGTAGCCCCCACACTGGCGGTGGTGGCGGCCTTTGCCGAGGGCACCACGGTGATCAACAATATCGCCCACCTGCGCATCAAGGAATGCGACCGTCTCGAGGCGATTGCGACGGAGCTCGGCAAGCTCGGCGACAACGTGCGCATCGACGGCGACGCCCTCGTGATAGAGGGCCGCGACCAGCTCG
>DAIODL010000201.1:0-4171 GCA_036746815.1 Desulfobulbus sp. | reverse complement strand
CATTCTCTTTGCGCACCAAGCGGCGCAGTACAGCATTGGCAGCTACGGTGGAAGAATCCACCCCGGTGGCAAAGGCGTGTACAAGCCCCTGGAGGTCAACCAGTTTGAGGATGTGCTGGAAGGCATGCTGAAAAAAATCCTGAAGCAACCGCTGACGCCAAATGCTGAGGCTTGAGTGATCAGGCGTGGACTCCTGCAGTTGATAGCCGAGAAATTCCCGCAGAGAGAGCCGATCTGCACACTGCCAGGCGATACTTCGCTCGGATGGCAATCCTTCCAGATAACCGATGAAAAGCATCCGGAAATAAACGCCCGGAGGAATGGATGGCCGTCCCTTGGTGGCAATGTAAGGAGCACACTCATGTTCCCGCCAGGCATCAAAACCATCTTTATCAAGCAGTCGGTTTAGACGTTCACAAAAGGGATGCCCACGTCTAGGGATGATCTCGGTGGTGGCAATCCAAAGTGTACGTTGCCGAGGTTTGTTGCGCTTGCCAATGACCATATGATTTTTCCCAAATTTAATAAGGGGTTATGGCATTATACCCCTTCTTGGGTATTCCGGCAAAAACGGCCAGAGCGTGAGAGTGTGTCACGGGGATGTCTTTTTTATCCTTTCACCGTTTCTGCTTTTTGGTCAAGCACTGATCGCTTTCGTCGCATGGATTCTCCTTTGAGTTCAAGTTTATGGGCGTTGTGCACCAGCCGGTCCAGGATGGCGTCGGCCAGGGTGGGGTCCTGCATGGCAGCATGCCAGGCTTTTACCGCCGGCAATTGACTGGTGACGATGGTGGATTTGCGGTCATAGCGTTCTTCGACAATCTCCAGAAGTTCCCGTTGTTCTTCGTGGGTCAGCGGGGAGATGAGGAGATCGTCCAGGATCAACACCTCGCATTTGCTGATGGGTGCGATGAGTTTGGCGTAGCGGCCATCGAGCCTGGCTACTGCAATCTCCTGCAGTATCCGGGGCACTCTCTGATACAAGGTCGAATGGCCGTCACGACAGGCCTTTTGCGCCAGGGCACAAGCGAGGTAGCTTTTGCCAGCCCCGGTTGGCCCTGTCACCAGGATATTGTGGTGGCTCATGACCCAGTGGTTGAGGGCGAGCGACATCACGGTGGCGCGGTCCAGGCCCCGTCTCTGCTTGAAGTCGAGATCTTCAATGCGGGCGGCAAGGCGGAGCTTGGCGTTTTTGAGACGATTATGCATCCTCCGGTTGTCCAAGTCGGTCATCTGGTAATCGACAAGCAGGGCAAAACGCTCCTCAAAGGAGACTTGGGCTATGTCGGGTGTTTGCATTTGGTCAGCAAAAGCTCTGGCCATGGCCGCGAGCTTCATGGTGTTGAGCTTGTCAATGGTCGGTTGGATGAGCATGTATATTCCTCTCGTTGGTGTAATATTCCGCGCCTCTGATATTGTCGTGCCCCGTGGAAAAGCAGTCCATTTGCGTCGGGAGCGGGCGTTGATCCAGATGGTGTTCCAGGATCGATTTGATGCTTCTGTAGGAGACGTCTCGAATGGCGAGGGCGCGTTGACAGGCCATCTCCAACCGTTCACGGGAGTAGCGTTTGGCCAGGGAGATGATGCCCATGCAGGAGCGGAACCCCTGTTCGGCATAGGCCTTGCGGGCGAGAATCTTCTCCACCACCTGCGCGGTAGCCGGTCCGTTTTGGGCCGCCCATGCGATCATGCGTTGCGGAGTCCAGGCGGCAAATTCACGATGGGCCTTGGGCATGTGCGCCGCTTCAGTGGTGTGTTTCCCCGGGCAAATGATCGGAGATGCGAGGCGACCCGATTCTCTTTGTACAGGCACTCCACTGTTGTTTCGGTGTAGCGGAGATCCAGCTGCTCTTTCACCAGGCGATGGGGAACGCTGTAGAAATGTCCCTCCAGTTCCACATGGTAATCGATATGCACCCTGACTTTCTTCCACTGGGCATACTAATAGGGAGTCGCGGGTAAGGGCAGCATGGCGGGAAGATCCATCTCCTCAAATCGGCTCTGCCGACATCCCGGGAGTTTCCGGAACGGCCGGTGTTGAGCAGATGCAGACGTTCGAGCACAGCAACGTTGGCTTCGGCGAGGCTGAAGAAGGTTCGGTGACGGAGGCCCGTGAGGATGAATTGTTGTGCGATCAGCACACCTCCTTCGACTTTGGCCTTGTCCTTGGGGTGGCGAACACGGGCCGGTACGACTGCGGTGCCGTAATGATCGGCCAGTTCGGCATAGGTGGGATTGACCTCGGGTTCATAACGGCAGGTTTTGGTCACTGCGGAAAGCAGATTGTCGGGAACGAGGCAATGAGGAACGGCTCCCAGAAAAGTAAACGCGCGGGCGTGAGATCCGGTCCAATCGGCGAGAGACTGCGTCCAGGTGAGCTCGGCGTAGGTCTGATTGCTGTTGCCCATGACCCCGACAAACATTTCAGCCTGGCGTATCTCACCGGTTGAGGCGTTCACGATCGGCACTGTTTGTCCGCTATAATCAATGAAGAATTTTTCACCGGCGTGGTGCTCTTGCCGCATTGACCGGTCGAGTTTCTTGCGCCACTAGCGGTAGAGTTCACAGTATTGGCTGTACTGGTAGCCGGAAGGAGTGCCCTCTTTGTACTCCTGCCACAACAGCATGAGAGTCAGGTGCTTGTGCCTATATATTTTCCGTTACATGAAACAATAATTAGTATTGTTTCATGCAACAAATGTTTTCTCGTTTTGGGGAGTTTGTAAGCGCTGAGCCACAGGCAAATAAGCTGGTCCCGCAGGGCAGGAGTGAAATGGCCGGTAGGCCTACTTCACCTATCCTGCCTTTCCATGCTGCTGCAGAATGATACATTGTTATGCGGAATTCCCTTTTTCTGTATATTTATGCTTGGTTGTGTATTGTTTTGCGTTTAATGCTACATAATTACGCTTTACTATGCAATAAAACGCATTAACTGCGGATGACATGCGTTTCTTATAACGATCGTGCATTTTTATTTAGTGCCTGGCTTGGCCTAAGATGGGGAAAAATGTGCGTATCACATGGTTGGTTGCATTATGTGGATATTGCTGTGTCCTTAATTTGCCGACAAGAGCCAATGGAAAACCATTTTGAACAAACCTACTTTGCAAATGTATGATGGGCTCCTCTGCAGAACCTGCAAAAAAAAGGCGGCTTGAACGGTCGCCTTATCACTAAAAATTTTATAAAAGCAAATCTTGCAGCATATTGGTTGCCTGCTTTTCCTGATCGTATGTGAGATGAGCATATCGCATGGTAAGCTGGATACTACTATGCCCGAGAAGTCTGCTGATGACTGACAAAGGGGTGCCCTCCTGGGCCAGCCAGCTGGCGAACGTATGGCGCAATGTGTTGGAACACAACTCGTTGCCTGCGGTCACTTATGTCAATATTGAATCCACAGGACTGCACGGCTCGTGGAAATACTTTTGAAGCCCTGTCCTCGAAAGGATAGAGCTTGTCAGTTCTTTGTCGCACTATGTCCATTGCAATATTATTCAATGGCACTATCCGATTTTTGTGAGATTTTGTATCCACTACATTCAGATAGTGACAATTAAAATCTATATGTGATTTTTGGATGGAAAATATTTCTCCTCGTCTCAACCCTGTATTCAAATCAAATAGAACTATGTCGTGCCAGTCGCTATCCATTTTGCCTAGGACATCCAATAAATCCTTGGCTTCTTCCTTGCTGAGAAATCTGACCCTCTTATTATCAAATTTTGGCAATATTCCTTTGAAATTTTTTATTTTATTATCCAATTTCTCCCACTCTGATACTTTGATTATGACTCTCCGTAAAAGAGATAAGCAATGATGGATGGTTTGAGGGCTCAAGTTTTGTTTTTCTAATTTCCTCCGTAACATTAAACAATCAAAAGTCGTCAAGTTTTCTATCTCACATTGCCCCAAAATGGGGGAGATGTGATTTTTCCAGCGTCCAGTCTCTGTTACTTGACTCCGTTTTTTGGTCGATTTCAGCACCGCTACATCGTACAAAACCCATGCTGCTTCCAAATTCATAAAATGTTCCTCCATGTATTTCTATGCATTAAAAAAATTGCTTTGACATGGAGAATATAGTATACAATGATCAAGCTTTGAAATTACAATATCGAAATTGATCGACCTTCTAAGCCGTGGGTCGGGGGTTCGACTCCCTCCT
>DAIODL010000200.1:0-4181 GCA_036746815.1 Desulfobulbus sp. | reverse complement strand
CGAAGGACATGGTTTCCTTGATGATGTCGTTGAGCTGCACCTGCTCCTGCTCGGCGTTGATCTTGCGCGCGAAGCCCAGCAGCCGGTGAGTGATGGTGGCGGCCCGGTCCACATGGTATTTGATCTTCTTGACCGCGTCCTGATATTCTCCCAGGTTCTTCATGGCGGCCGGATCTTCCTCCGGCAGAAGCTCTTCGATCCAGCCGGCCTGGGCCAGGATCATCTGCAGGGGGTTATTGATCTCATGGGCGACACCAGCGGCCAGCCGGCCGATATTGGCCATTTTCTCGATATGGGCCATCTGCTGGTCCATGGCTGCGGATTCGCTGTCGGCCTTGGCCACGCGGGCCACTATGAAACGGCTGAGGAACACGGCAATGATGAAAAAGACGATGGCCGTAAGCACCACGATGATCAGGGTGTGGTTAAGATACTGATCATAGGTGCCGAGCATCTCCGGCATGCGCACTTTGAGCATGAGCAGCCAGGTACCGTCATTGAGCCATGTGGTGACATAGAGATCATCACCCTGCTGAATCAGTTCCGGCATATTGTGATGCCGTACCAGTTGCATCTCCTGGGCACCGAGGGTGGAAGGACTGCGCTGGAGACTGGGGGTCTGCAGCTCACCACTCTGGTTGACGATAAAGACATCGCCGCTGGGGCCGATCTGGGCACTGTGCAGGAGCGAATTGAATACGCTGGAATTGATGGTGGCGCGCAGCACATACCGCTTCAGCGGGTCGGTGAGAGCCACGACAAAATGCGGGATCTTACGGAAACCGGTGAACATGTCGCTCACATAGACACCACGTACCAGTACTGCGGAAAACCAGGGTTGCCCCTGGTAGTCCTTACCGGTGACCTGTTCCCGGTACGGCCCAACGTAACCCAGCTGCTGGCCATTGGTGTCGATCACCTGCAGGTCAACGATATTGCCCGCGGCGCTGATGGCCAGGAACAGCTGGTTGAGATTACGTTGCTGCTCAAGATATTCACGAGGATACAGCCTGATAAGAGTCGTGAGCAGATCCACCTGGTGGGTAAGGAAGTTGTTGATCACATCCTGACGGTGCTGGGTTACCTGCAGGGCGGTCACTTCCACGTCTTTGATGGCGACCTGTTTGAAATTGTAGATGGAGGTGGTGGCAATAATGATGATTGGCAGGATGCCGCACAGAAAAAAGCCCGCTGCGAGGACCTTGGTAAGATGACTGTAATAGGTTTGTTTATCGGCCATGATTCCACTCAATTCTGCAGCAGTGTGTCGATATCTGCGGTCAGGGGCGGCATAAGCACCGATTTACCCAGCATCTTGTGCAGATCCTCGGCGGTCAGGGTGTTCTGGGTTCCGTTATGCACCAGAAAAACGATATCCGGGTCAAAGGTGATCACCTTGAGCTCGGTGGTGGCATCAAATTCGATAAAATCCAGGATGAAGGATGGATGCTGCCGCAACCGGTAGATTATCCAGAGAATGCGGGTGGTGAGAGCGGCGGGCAACATCTTTTCCAGGAGGATGAACAAAACCTTCTTGGTATTGCCGGGCAGGAGCCGCTCGGGAATACGGATGTTGTGACGGATGAGATGCTGAATCAGATCATAGGCTCGGATCAACTGGCCTTCCGGACCGCTGATAACCGGCAGCGCCCCCTTATCGATCCATCTGCCGAACCGTTCCGGAGAAACGCAGCAGATCGAGGCGGCCTGTTGCAGGCTTAAGTACTCCAGGTTGTGCGTGGCGGAAAGGGTGCCTGAACCGTTATCCATGTGCTCTCACCTGAAAAAAAAAATGCAGCCCATCTGCATCTCAACGTTTCAGAAGGTGCAGGAAAAAGACCAGTTCCACGCCGAGCCGAATAAAATAAATTTAGCTTATGATATCAATAAATTGTCTTCATATCTCGCTAACTGTAGACCAATCCGGATCAGATCGTCACTGTATAGTCAAAGTGACACTCTTTTGAAGACCAGTCGCAACCATATAAAATATCGATAAAATTTTCCCTGTATAAAATCGGTGACACCAGCAGGCTGTTTGGGTACAGTTTGTCCCCATAAGGTGACACGTGGAGGTGCGCATGGAGGATAAGGTTGTTCAAATTCTGGAGAGGCAGCGGCAGGACCTGGTCGTGCGCATGCTCCGGAAACACGAAGAGATGGAGTCGACCCGGTTTTTCACCGAGCGCATTCTTTCCGGCATCAGCGAATTTTTCCTCCTCTTGGACAAAGACTTTCAGGTTATTCAGACCAACCGGGAATTTCTTGCGCGCACAGGCTACCCGCCGCCAGGCAAGAAGCCGCTCACCCTGCAGCAACTTTTTCCTGAAGACAAGACCGAGGCCATCAAGGTGGTGCTGCGGCAGAAGGAATTCGCCGAGGTGGAAGCGCATCTGCTGACGCACAATGGCCGCAGCCTGCCGGTGAAGATGCGCGGCTCCACCCATGTCACCCAGAATGGCCGGGTGCTGCACATGCTCATCTGCAGCGACTGCAGCGAATTCTTCGAACTCATGACGCAGATGCAGGAGGCGCAGAAACAGCTGCTCCACTCCTGCCGCCTGGCCAGCCTCGGGGAAATGGCCGCGGGCATCGGTCACGAGCTGACCCAGCCGCTGAACGCCATCCTCCTCTTTGCCCGCAACTGCTTAAAGGCCCTGGATACACCGGGCAATCACGAGGAGATGCTCAAGAAGAACCTGCAGATCATCGTGGACCGGGTCAACAAGGCATCCTCCATTATTGCTACCATGCGCAGTTTTGGGCGCAAGGTGGAAGAGGACCGGGCCCCGGTGGACCTGAACGAGATCATCCGCAAGATCCTCAAGTTTCTGGAAGCCCAGTTCAACTTAAGCGAAATAGAGCTGGACGTGCGTCTGGCACCCACGCCCTGCGAGGTGCTGGGCGTGGAGGTACGGCTGGAGCAGGTGTTTCTCAATCTGGTGCAGAATGCCATCCAGGCCATGGGCCGCGTGGACAAGCCGCGGCTGGTCATCATCAGCCGGCTCACTCACTGCATCAACCTCACCAGCCTGCGCAAGGAGCCTTACGTCCAGGTGATGGTGGCGGATAACGGCGAGGGCATTTCCGAGGAGATGCAGAAAAAAATCTTCGACCCCTTCTTCACCACCCGCGAAGTGGGCACCGGCATGGGGCTGGGGCTGTCCATCGTGGACCGCATCGTGCGCGGATTCGCAGGCTACATTGATGTGGAGAGCGCCCCGGGTAAAGGCGCCTGCTTTTCCGTCTATATTCCGCATCTGGAGCACAAAATGGGTGCCACACAGGGAGCCGCCTCATGACCAATGAACAGCTGCCTGCACCCCACATCATGGTGGTGGACGATGACCTCTATCTGCTGGCTGCCATTGAGCAGAACCTGATGCTCAGCGGTTATACGGTGGAGACCTTCGGCAACCCGCTGGAGGCCCTGGCCAGGCTCGAGCCCACCTCTTTTTCCGCGGTGCTGGCCGACATCCGCATGCCGGAAATGGACGGCATGACGCTGCTTTCGCGTATGCTGGAAAAGGACCCGGATCTGCCCGTTATTCTCATCACCGGCCACGGCGACATCTCCATGGCCGTGGAGGCGGTGAAAAAGGGCGCCTATAACTTTCTGCAGAAACCCGTAGACGAGGACGTCATTCTGGCCACGCTCTCGCGGGCCATTGAGCGGCGGCAGCTGGTGCTGAACAACCGGTTGCTGGAACGGCAGCTCCTGGCCGCGCGCGAAGGCTGTTCGCGCTTCTGTGGCCTGGTGGGCAGTCATCCGGTCATGCTGGGTCTCTACAGTCTCATTGAGACGGTGGCGCGGGAAACCGACCCTGTGCTTATCAGCGGCGAAACCGGCACCGGTAAGGAGCTGGTGGCCCGGGCCATCCACACCCTGGGGCTGCACAGCGACGCCCCGTATGTGGCGGTGAACATGGCCGCTATTCCCGCGGAGATGATTGAATCCGAGTTGTTTGGCCACGAAAAGGGCGCGTTCACCGGTGCCATTCAGCGGAAAATCGGCAAATTCGAGTTCGCGGGTGAAGGCACCCTGTTCCTTGACGAGATCTGTTCCATGCCCGCGCCTCTGCAGGCCAAGCTTTTGCGGGTGCTGGAAGACCGCACCTTCACGCGGCTCGGCGGCAACAGTCCCATTCCCCTGCAGGCGCGCATCATCGCCGCCACCAACC
>DAIODL010000199.1:0-4205 GCA_036746815.1 Desulfobulbus sp. | reverse complement strand
GTAAGACCGCTACTCCGATCAACGCCGACGTACAGAAGAAGGCTTTGAAAGGCTATCCGCGTGGCGAAGAGCCTATCTCCTGCCGTCCTGCAGAGGTTTTGGAGCCTGAATTGGAGAAAGCCAAGGCTGAAATCGGTGATCTCGCCAAGGACATTGATGATGTGATCCTCTATGGCATTTATCCTGTCACCGGTAAGAAGTTCCTGGAGTGGAAGTATGGTGTTGCTCCGGCTCCGCCTGAGGTCAAGCCGATCACCCTGGAAGATGTGAAAAAACGTGATGAGTTGGTGGCCAAAGCTCTGGCTGGCAAACTCATTGAGCCCAAGGCTGATACCCCGGCTAAGACTGACAATGTCCGCACCTTCAACGTCTTTGTTGATGGCGAGTATTTCAGCGTGGATGTTGATCCGACTGGTGATTTCCAGCCGATGGTTGCCGCCGCTCCGCGTGCTGCAGCTCCTGCACCTAAGGCTGCCGCTGCTCCGAAAGCTGCTGCTGCTCCGAAAGCCGCTGCCGCTGCTCCTGCACCTGCTCCGGCTGTTGAAGGTGGTACCCCGCTCATCGCACCTATGCCTGGTATGGTGGTCAAATACACCGTCAACGTGGGTGATGCAGTCAAGGCTGGCGACACCGTTGTTGTTCTCGAAGCCATGAAGATGGAGAACAACCTGGCCTCTCCTTGTGATGGTACCGTGAAACAGCTTGTCTGCAACTCTGGTGACAAAGTTGCCAAAGATGCAGTGCTCGCAGTTATCGGCTGATAAGCTCGATTACGTAGAAAAGAAAAGGGATGCCGAAAATCGGCATCCCTTTTTTTATGTCGTTTAGTGGAAAATAAACAATCTGAGATTAATCGGAAAAATCGTTATTTAACAAGACCCAGAAATTCTGCCTGCTCCCAAAGTTTTCTAGCAAGACGCAGTGTCGCCTGATCCACCATACGTCCTTCCACCGCAATGGCACCACGGCCCTCGGATTTAGCAACCTGGTCAGCATCAATGATTTTTCTTGCCAGGGCGATGTCTTCGACCGACGGAGTAAACACGTCGTTAATCACGTCGATCTGCGAAGGATGAATAGCCCATTTACCATCACAGCCCAAGGCGGATGCCATGATGGCTGAGCGGCGCAATCCCCCCAAATCCTTGAAATTACCATAAGGCGCATCCAGCGCGATCCGGCCAAACGATTTGGCATGCATGACCATGTTGCTGAGCGCAAAATGCCAGCGATGGCCAGGATAAATGTCTTCTTCCTTTTCACCATGTCCGGAAATGGACACCAGCCGTGCGCCAACAGAAGCAGAGTAGTCGGCAATGCCAAAAACCAGACTGCGGACCCGTTCACAGGCACAGGTAATTTGGGAAGCATTGAGCAACCCTTCAGCGGTTTCGATGGAGGCCTCAATCTCAATCTGATGATCCAGATGTTTCTCCATTTCAATGCCAGCGAGCAGACGATCGGCGAAATAGATGTCGCCGGGTGAGTTGACTTTGGGGATGACAATGGCATCCACGACCTGGCCGGCCTCTTCAACAATCTCCAGCAGGTCACGGTAGGCAAATGCGGTATCCAGCGAGTTGATCCGCACAGTCACCATCTTGTGCGACCAGTCATAGGCGAGAAGTGATTCTATAACCTGCTTTCTGGCTGCTGGTTTTTCAGCAATGGGAACGGAATCTTCCAGGTCAAGCATAACGACATCGGCATTGCTGTCATGCGCTTTGCCATGCATTTTCTGAATATGACCCGGCACCGAAAGATTTGATCGTTGTGGCTTCATACATACTCCTTATGGTTGAACTGGGGATAGTCAGCAAGAGTAGAGAAGTTCATCCGCCTGTCTACACGGGCAGATTCGCCTTGCTGAGGATACCAAAGACGCCTGAAATCCTCCACCAATGTCTGTATTTTTTTGTTTGCAACATGAACCGTAATAAGCAAAATCAGAGAACAGGAACGCGTTGGCAAAAAAATCACGCAGGTCGCAGCATTCAGGGCCCGTTCCACAATGTATTAGGATAGCTACCTTTTTTCCCGGTGTAGGTGGTGAAGGTGAGCGTGTCTCCGCAACCGTTGATATAATTGGGTGTGAGATGGATTTTTCCACCACCGCCCGGAGTATCCAGTGCATAGGTCGGAATGGCCATGCCGGAGATATGACCAATGAGCTGCAACATGATATCCTGGCCTGTTTGAAGCATTGTGCGGAAATGGGAAGTGCCGCGTGTCTGATCGATTTGAAAGAGGTAATACGGTTTCACCCGCATGGCCAGAAGACCACGAAACAGTTCCGCCAGAATGGGTGCGGAGTCATTCACACCGCGCAGCAGCACTGTCTGGCAGCCGAGTGGAATGCCGGCATCAGCCAGTAACGAGCAGGCCCGTGCGGCCTCGGGCGTCAATTCCCGGGGATGGTTGAAGTGCGTGTTGATGTACAGGGGATGAAACTGCGCCAGCATCCGGGCCAGTTCCACAGTAACCCGGGAGGGCAGGGTGCAGGGCACCCGTGTGCCGATACGGATGATTTTTATGGAGGGAATGTGCCGCAGTTGCGTTAAGATCTCATAAAGTCGCTGGTCGCTGAGCATGAATGGATCGCCGCCGGAAAGCAGGACATCGCTGATGGCGGGCGTTTTTCTGAGATACTCCAGTCCCGCGGCAATAGTGGCATCAGTGACACGCATCTCCGGCCGCCCCACCTTGCGTTTACGGGTACAGAATCGGCAATAGACAGGACATTCGGTACTGATCAGAAACAGTGCCCGGTCGGGATATTTATGCACCAGGTTGGGCACCGGGCTGAGATTTTCTTCATCCAGGGGATCGACCAGTCCTTGTGGATCAAGAAGTTCGAGGGGGTCGGGTACGGCCTGCCGCCAGATGGGATCGCCTGGGCTCTCTATAAGATGCAGATAATAGGGGCTGATCCGCATGGGATAGACTTCGGCAACCTTCTGCAATTGTTCCTGATCGACGGGAAAATTTTGACAGAGTGCCTTAATGGCGGCATGATATTGATTTTTCGCTGATGTCTGCTGATCAGGCTGGCTGTACTGCTTGTTCTCCATGGCAAACTCCGATTGTACATGGTCCAATACACCAAGAACCGGGGCCTGCCAAGTAGAAATGGTTGGCATGGTTCATTGCTTCCTGCTCTTTCCCGGAGAGTCGACTGCGGATAAAGAGGTATGCCGGGATGAGGTCTTGCCACCTTTTCTCCAAACACTTCCTTGAGAGAAAAATTGAAGGGATGCGACGTTTTCTTATTTTTCTAACATCTCTCCTGGTGCTGATGGCTGTGGCCCTATGGGCCGGGTATCGCATCAGCTATCGCTATGCACTTCAGGACCTGGCTGAAGACGGGCGGACGCGTATTGATCTGTACAGCTCTTATCTTCGCGGGGTGCTGGAGAAGTATTAGTGGCTGCCCGAGCTCCTTGCCACGAACAAACAGCTGGTCACGCTCCTGCAGAATCCAGGCAGCCGCGAGCGCATCAATGCGCTTAACAAGTATCTGGAAACAATCAACAATATCAGTGACGCCTCAGATACCTATCTCATGAACAGGGAAGGTTTGACCATAGCGGCCTCGAACTGGAATACGCCTAAGCCTTTTGTCGGCCGCAATTTTGGGTATCGGCCTTATTTCAAAGAGGCTATGGAGGGCCATCTGGGCCGCTATTTTGCCCTGGGGAGTGCTTCCAGTGAACGTGGGTACTATTTTGCCTAGCCGGTCCGCTACGAGAATTCCATATTAGGGGCGGTGGTTATTAAGATCAATATTGATAAGGTGGAGAAGAACTGGAGCGATCAGAATGCCCTTTTTCTGGTGGTGGACCCAGACGGCGTTATCTTTATCACGACCTATGAGCCATGGCGTTTTAAAACACTCCATCCCCTGGCACCGGAAATACGCACACGGTTGGAAAGCACAAGGCGCTATGCTCAGGCTCAGCTTTCCCCCATTAACGTTGTGCAGAAAAAGTCCACTCCGCTGGGTTCAATCGTCACGGTGGTGATGCAGCCCAGCGGCAAAGAGCGTATTTTTTTTCAGCAGCACGCCAATATGCCGCAGGTGGGGTGGCAGGTATATGTGTTGTCCGATTTTAGCCCGGCTGATACCATGGTACTGCTTACGCTGTTAAGTATTTTCGGTATCGGGTGGCTGAGGATTTTGCGTTTTCTCCTCTCTTGGCAGCGTC
>DAIODL010000198.1:0-4207 GCA_036746815.1 Desulfobulbus sp. | reverse complement strand
GACAAAGGGGCGGATATCATAGTGCGGGTCCGGCACGCGTACGAATACATGCGGGTGTGAGGTGCGGTTCAGGTAGATCACCAGGGAGAGCATGATGCCCAGTAAAATGGCGAATTCCAGGGACAGCACCAGGGTGCCGACAAAGGTGACGGTCAAGATAACCGCCTCGGTCAGGCTGGTGCGGTAAATTTTGATGATGTGCGGCAGGTCAAAAAGGCTCCAGGCCACCAGCAGGAGAATGCCCGCCATGACCGCGTTGGGCAGATAGGCCGCAAAGGGTGCCACCAGAACGCCCAGGACAATGAGAAAGGAGCCGCCCAGAATGGCCGCCACCGGTGTTTTGGCGCCGGCCTGAAAGTTGAGGGCACTGCGGTTGAAGGAACCCGTGGCCACATAACCGGAGAAAAAACTGCCCACAATATTGGAGAGTCCCTGGCCAATGAATTCCTGATTGCCGTCCAGATCCTGGCCGGTGCGGTCGGCCAGCGACCGGGCGATGGAAACCGCCTCGGTAAGAGCAAACAGGGTGGTTGCCAGGGCTGCCGGTGCCAGGGAACGGAAAATTTCCAGGGTGAAATGTGGTGCTGAAAGCGGCGGCAGTTTGGCTGGCAGCGCGCCAACCATGGCAATATTTACGGCTTGCTTGCCAAAAATTGCGCCCAATGCCCAGGCAAAGAGACAGCCCACAAGCATGGACGTCAGCATGAAGGGCCATTTTGGGAAAAAACGGCGGCAGCAGATGCCAACGGCCATGGTGACGAAACCCACCGCGCAGGCCGCGAGATTGGCATCGTTGATATTGAGGTAGAGGGCGTGAATGGTCGGGTGAAAATGCTGGGTGCGGGGGAGTATCACCCCAAAGATATGTTTGAGCTGGGTCGAGGCGATGATGAGTGCAGTCCCGGCGGTAAAGCCCACCACCACACTGTGCGAGATAAAGTTGACCAGAGCCCCGAAACGGGCCAGCCCCAGGACCAGCTGTATAATACCCACCATCATGGTGAGGGTGATGGCCAGTTGCACATATTCCTGCGTGCCTGGTGCGGCGTGGGCGGAAAGGGCGGAGAACAGCACCACTGAGGCGGCGGTGGTGGGGCCGGAGACCAGCAGCCAGGAGGAACCGAACAGGGCGGCAATAATGGCCGGGATCATGCCTGTATAAAGTCCGTATTCAGGAGGCATACCGGCGATGGTGGCAAAGGCCACACCCTGGGGCAGGGCCACCACGGCACCGGTAAAACCGGCCAGGAGATCCGCCTTGAGAGTGCGCCCGGTAATCTGGGGCCACCATTGAAGGAAGGGCAGGCAGACGTTGCGCCAGCCACGTTTCTCTGAAATGCCGCACGCCAGTGGTTCTGTGCTCATGGTGACTCTCCCGCTTTACATCTGAGATGGATTGTCAGTCTTGTGTTTTGAGATGATGCTCCTCTTAATGATACATATTATCACATGCCGCCCCACCCGCAGACATTATAAATGTTTGACCCGCAGATTTTTTTTATCAATCTTGCCAACGCTGGTTTTGTCCAGACTCTCCACAATCTTCACCTTGATGAGCATGGCCAGCTTGGGCAACAATCCCTTGCCAATGAACAGATTGATGTGGGTGACCAGTTGCCTTGGTGTCGGCGGCTTGCTTTTATCTTTGGGGACCACCAGTGCCAGCGGCCGTTCTCCCCATTTTTTGTCCGCCATGCCGATTACCGCCACCTCCGCCACGGCCGGATGGATGTGGATGACATCCTCCAGTTCCAGGGAACTGAGCCATTCCCCGCCGATTTTAATCACATCCTTGATGCGGTCGGTGATGCTCACATAATTTTCGCTGTTCATGTTGGCTACATCACCGGTGTGCAGGTACCCATCCTTCCACAGGTTTTCCGAGTTGCGCTGATCCTTGAGATATCCCTGAGTCAGCCAGGGGGTGCGCACCACGACTTCGCCCACCTGAATACCGTCTCTGTCTACGTCCCGCATCTGTTCATCCACCAGACGCACCTGCGCCAGTGGAATGGGGCGGCCGGTTTTGCAGCGCAGGGTGACTTCTTCATCCTCGCTTAAGTCCTCGTGATGCATGTGCGAGATGGTGAGAATCGGGCAGGTTTCGGACATGCCGTACCCAGTGAAGATATCCACCCCGTGAGCCAGTACCGTGCGGCACATGGCCTTGGTGAGGGCGGAACCGCCTATCAGCACCTTCCAGCCGGTAAGATCCGCCTTGGCGAAATCAGGATGGTTGATCAGCATGTGCATGATCGTGGGCACGCAGTGGGAAAAGGTGACCCCTTCCCGGACGATGAGCTGGAGGATGGTTCCGGGCACGTATTTACCCGGATACACCTGTTTCACACCCAGTGTGGTGGACACATAGGGCAGGCCCCAGGCATGCACATGGAACATGGGCGTGAGCGGCATGTACACATCGCCCTGATGGAAACGGCCCTGCTTTTCCGGGCTGGCCAGGGCGCCCAGTGTGGCCAGGGTGTGCAGCACCAGCTGCCGGTGGCTGAAATAGACACCCTTCGGCATGCCGGTGGTACCAGTGGTGTAAAAGGTGGTGGCACGGGCGTTTTCATCAAATTCCGGGAAGTCAAAATGGTCATCGGCCTTGGCCAGCAGCGCCTCGTATTCGCCTGCCAGGGGCAGGGGAGTCTTGGGCGGATCATCCAGGTCGGTGAGCAGTATATACTTCTTGACCGTGTCGATGCGGCCCTTGATCTGCTCGAGAATGGGGAGAAACTCGTCGTTGACCAAGATGTAGTCATCCTCGGCGTGGTCGATGGTGTAGAGAATCTGCTCGGCAGACAGCCGCACATTGATGGTATGCAGCACCGCTCCCAGCATGGGGATGGCAAAAAAACATTCCAGGTAGCGGTGGCTGTCCCAGTCCATCATCGCTACCGTATCCCCCGGTTTTACGCCCATCTTGGTGAGCGCATGGGCCAGTTGATGAACCCGACGCCGCATATCCCGATACGTGTAACGCAGGTGATCGCGGTAGACGATCTCCTGATCCGGATGGTCCACCGCAGGTGCCAGAAAGAGATTTTTGATCAGCAGCGGATAAGCGTAGGCTGAGGCTGTATGTTGAATAAGGGTTGCACTCATGGTTCATTCCTTTCATTCAGAAGAAACGCTGGATTGGCGCCCCCGGCGCATTGTGGAGTCACCAATACAGAACCGCAAGGCACTTGTCAAACAGGATCGACAGATTTCTGCTTAAACTCCTGGTTATGGGGGAAAAAGACAGGGAACCGTTGGTTGCGCCACATAGTTATGCATATGCCCCCAGGTCCATGGTAGAATACGTCTACATAATTTCATAGAATGGGCCACCCTTGCAGGATTTATGCGGCGGCCATGATGAATGGAGAAAAATGGAATGACAAAACACTGTCTTGTGCTGTTGTGTTGCTTTTTTTCGGTCTCCGTTGCCTGGGCAGATATTCCGGCCACCCCGGTGATGACGCTGTATCAATTCAATGGCGATATGGAAATCCCCTATTATGCGCTGGATTCCTTTGGTGCGCGCGGGCCGGGTGCGCCTGCAGGCACTCTGGTGCAGGGTACCTCCGTGATTCCCTGTGTGGCGGTACAGAATGGCCAGCCGGTCACGGACCAGAATGGTGTGCCCTATGTGGGATTTCAGGTAGTGGTAGATCCTCGGAACGCCTCTCGGGAGGATGCTGCCCGTTTCACCCGCACGCTGGCCGCCCGGAACAGGCTCATGGTGACAACCAACCAGTGTGACGCGGGCGTGCGGTATGTGCTTGATATCCGTAATCTCTACCGCATGAATAAACCGCCGATATTTGATCCACCCCGTCAGGCAGCCGCGAAACATTATGCCGCGCCCGGGAGTCAGGGCGAGTTGGACCAGGTTATACGCAGTTTTCATAATTCCGCCGCCTGCGGGGCGGTCACACGGAGCCTGCTGGACCGTCGCAGCTCGCTGCGGCAGGCCTGGAACCGGTTTATCCGGGAGGAGCAGGGAAGATGGCCGCTGCCTGTGCTGCAGCATGCGGAGCAGCTTGATTATGTAATGCGCACCGCTCTTTTTGAGGGACATCTGGACCGCGGCTGCAGCGCCTATGGGGCCTGTGAGCGCAATATCGTGGCGTTGTCCATCCGCAATCGCGGGCAGGAGGACTGTTCCCGTAAATGGGGGTGCAGCGCGCCCGGTGATTTTGTGGGCGTGGCGTCCAAG
>DAIODL010000197.1:0-4260 GCA_036746815.1 Desulfobulbus sp. | reverse complement strand
ACGAGTAATTGGTTACATATACGCTACTTCAAGGGGCCTTGGGCAGCGGCTTGGGTGCAGGGGCGTTGTTTGCTGGCGGTGCACCGTTACCGTTCCAGTAAGGACACGGGCCACACCTGCGGCCACGGCCATAGCCCCTGCCATAGCCCATACCGTAGCCCGGGCCGCCTCCACGCATTCCAGGACCCATGTATTGGGCGCGTTCCTCAGGGCTCATCTGCCCCATCCGTTTCCACCACTCCTGATGAAAAGCATTCCAATCCGCCTGAGAGGCGTTGTACATCTGCCCGCGCATCTGGCTCAGCTGCGGGGTGGACATCTTCGAGTAATCAACCGCCCAGGCCGAACCGGCCAGCAGCATACAACCAGCAAGCAGTACCACTGCCATGCGTGTCTTTTTCATGATATTCTCCTTGTGTTGTGTTTGCAGTGAGACGCGTACCTAAAGAACTACGCATCGCCTTTACCTGGAGAATATCAACAACCGTGCCAATTCCGACAAACAAGTTTTTGTATAGTATATCAGCAAGTTATACAAAAAACTCTTTACAGGTCATACGGGTGGATTCGACAGGGGCTGGCAGGGCTCGACGAGATTGTCGACCAGGTGAGTGGAAGGATGAAAAGGAGTCAGTCCTGCAGACGGCCGCGGAAGGCACCACGGCCACGGGGATAGGAAAAGAGCAGTTCTGTGCGGGTGGCGGTGACCCGCAAGCCCCGGCGCAGATGTAGCTCCTGGCCGGTATGGGCCTCCCGGGCAAAGGCGCAGAGGGTAAGGATCTGTTCGTAGGCGGCACAGCTTTCAAGCTGCCACAGCAGTTTTTCCATGAGCCGCCGCTGCAGGGCCGGATGCAGGGCGCAGAACCCTTCCCGCTGGATGCGGGCGCTTAGGGTGTCTTCCTTCTCGCTGAGTTCCACCACCTGCGGCCAGCTGGCGGCGACCATGGTGTCGAGAAAATCCTCGTCCTCGGCCAGATTGGCCGCTGTTTTCAGGAGTGCGCCGCGGATGCCCACGTCAAATTCATTCTTCAGATAGGGCAGCAGATCAAGCCGCACACGGTTACGCAGAAAACGGCGGTCGTCATTGCTGGAATCATGGCAGAAGAAGATGTTTTTGTCGTTCAGGTAGGCGAGCAATTGTGCTTTGCTGATACCCAGAAGTGGACGGATAAGATCAGCTGTCCTCGTCCGCATGCCGGATAACCCCCTGCCCCCGCTGCCGCGAAAGAGGCGGAGCAGAACTTCCTCCACCTGATCATCCTCGGTGTGGGCAATGGCGATCACATTGGCCCGCCAGGTGTGGGCGAGGTCGCGCAGCGCCCGGTAGCGGAGCTGGCGCGCCGCCTGCTCAAGTGACTCTCCCCGCTCGCTCACGCGCCCATGCACATCCACACACACCCGTTCAGCCGAACAGCCCAGACGATGGGCCGCTTCCCGCACCGCCTCCCACTCAGCGGGAGTTTCCTGCGGCCGAAGGCCATGATCCACATAGGCGGCCACCAGCGTGAATTGGTATTCCCCGGCCAGGGCCGACAGAACATGCAAGAGGGCCATGGAATCGCCGCCAGCGGAAACCCCGGCCAGCACCCGCGTGCCGGGCCGTACCAGCCGCTCAGCCGCAATGAGCTTGCCAACCTTGTATTCCAGGGGATGCAACACCGGCTGACCGGAGGTCATGCTCATCTCACACGGTCATTTACGGCCATTACCGGTGCGACCGCGGAAGAGCAGTTTGACTGGCACCTTGTCCAGCCCCAGCCCCTCGCGGAAGCTGTTGGTCAGATAACGCTGATAGGAAAAATGAACGGCGCGGGGCGAGTTGGCCACCACTGCAAACAGCGGCGGCGCCGTGCCCAGCTGGGCGGTGTAGTAAAACTTGATACGGCGGCCGCGGAAAAAAGGCGGCTCATGACGCGCCACCACCTCGGCCAGCAAGCGGTTCAGTTCCGCGGTGGTGAACCGCTGGTGGAACTGGCGGTACACCTTGCCGATCTCGGGAAAAAGCCGTTTGATGCCGGTTTCCTCCAGGGCGGACACCTTCAGCACCGGGGCAAAGGGGATGAAATTGAGGGCCATGCGCACCTCTTCCAGGAGTTGCTCCTGGCGTTTTTTGTCCTCCCGCAGCAGATCCCATTTGTTAATGAGCACGATCAGCGCCCTGCCCTGGTCCTGGGTGTAGCTGATGACCTTGGTGTCCTGCTCGGTGATCCCTTCCTCGGCGTCCAGCACCACCAGGGCGATATCCGAGCGGCCTATGGCCTTGAGCGCCTTGAGCACGGAAAATTTTTCCAGCTTGTCCGTGGTCTTGCCCTTACGGCGGATACCGGCGGTGTCGATGAGCAGGTAATTGTACTGGTCGCGGCTGACCAGGGTGTCCACGGAATCGCGGGTGGTGCCGGCGATATTGGACACCACCATGCGGTCCTGGCCGATAATGGCGTTGATGAGCGAGGACTTGCCCACATTGGGGCGGCCGAGAAAGGCGATGCGCATGGTGTTCTCGGGCAGCTGCAGCTCCATGCCGGACTGGTCCAGCAGCGGATACAGGGCCTCCATCAGCTCATCAAACCCGTACCCGTGATCGCCTGACAGCGGCCACAGTTTGTCCACGCCCAGCTCCCAGAACGGGGTGAGGAGCGTATCCTCGATTTCCGGGGTGTCGATCTTGTTGACGATGAAAAACACCTTCTTTTCCGTGCGCCGCAGCAGGTCAACGATTTCATGGTCGCTGGGAGTGAGTCCGGTGCGGCCGTCCATGAGGAAGAAGATGACATCCGCCTCGTCAATGGCCTGCATGGCCTGCTGACGAATATGATTGGTAATGGTGTCGTCCTCGTCGTCAATACCGCCGGTGTCCACCAGAATGAAGGTACGATCCTCCCAGGCAACCCGGGCGTAATGGCGGTCGCGGGTGACACCGGGTGTGGGGTCGACCAGGGCGTCGCGCCGCTTCACCATGCGGTTGAAGAGAGTGGATTTGCCCACATTGGGGCGGCCGATCAGAGCGACCAGTGTTGCGTTTTCGTTGTTCATGGCTGTATACGCCCCGCACAGAGGATGCGGGGGTGGTTGTGATTTGCGGCGATGATCAGGATGCCGGTTTTTCCCGGCACTTTTCCTGGCAGAGAAGGCAAAGCTGCCTCAGTCCAGCATACCTGGCAGCTTCCGGTTTGGCAAGGAGCCCGGCAAGTGAGTCCAGGGCAGGTACAAGAAATTGCGCAAAAAACGGTTTGCGCCGCACCTGACTGAGGAACGCGAAGGCGCCGATGATCTGCAGATTGCGCTGCAGCGCCAGCAGCTGGTACTCGCGCTCGAACTGGGCGCGGTCATAGGTGATTTCCAGGCTGAGCGCTTCAAAATACACCTGGCGCAGATGGTCCTGCATCGCAGCGGGCAGCGCGGTGTAGGGGTCGATCATCAGGGAAGCCAGATCATACGCCAGCGGCCCCAGACGCCCACCCTGGAAATCGATGAACCGCACCCTGCCCTCATGCAGCATGATGTTTCGGCTCTGGAAATCCCGGTGCAGAAAAAAATTCGCAGGCGCGCGGCTGGCCGTTTCGGCAAGCTCCCGGCATTCTCGGTCGATCTGGTCGTGGTCGTAGACAAGGTGCAGAAAATCATTGCAGCAGGCACGCAGAAAATAGCCGGATTCCCGCTCAAGCATTACCTGGCGGTCATAGCGGGATGTGTCCCAGCACCAGGAAGTGTCAAAACCTCGCGCTCCCCGCACCTGCAGGCGGGCCAGCTCCCGTACCGTTTCCTCGTACTCGGGCAGGGCCGCCGTAAGTCCCTCACGCTGCACCTTTTCGTAGAGGCGGTCCGCGCCCAGATCCTCGCACAGGGCAAGGCCGGTGTCCGCGTCAAAACCGAAGATCGCGGGCGTGGCCGCGCCGCACTCCTGCAAGTGGTTGCCGATACAGGCAAAGGCGCGCGCCTCCGCCTGCCCGGGACCGTCCTGTTCCGGAGGCAGCACGGCGATCAGTTGCCGGGCCCCATCCTCCAGCCGGTAAAAACGGCGGCTGGACCCATCCGGCATCAGGGCGGTCAGACGCACCTGCCCTTCCTGCCACTTCCTGCCGGACCGCGCAAGAAGCAGGTTAACCTGTTGCACCAGTTCTTCTGAAGTCATGCCACGTGTCTTACCGGCTCCAGCCGGTGCTGTCGATTTCCGCGTTGCCGGTGATGATCATATCGCGGGCGCGCACGCCTTCGGGCACCACCGCCTGCGGCCAGACCACACAGTTCTCCAGACTCGCT
>DAIODL010000196.1:0-4276 GCA_036746815.1 Desulfobulbus sp. | reverse complement strand
GGCAAAACGCATCACCGGCTGCAGAAGCGGCGGCTTGGCGGCCGCCTTGCCGACCGTGCCATCAGGATAGTAGCCATACAGGGCAATTCCAGGACGCACCATGTCAAGCCGGGCGCCGGGAACATAAAATAATCCACCGGAATTAGCAAGATGGAGACAACATTCTGGCCCCATCTGTTCCTTGAGCGCATGGGTGGTTTCTTTGAAGGTGCGCAGAACAGCAGCGGAATTATCGGAGCTGCGATCATCGGCCATAGGAAAATGCGCCATAACGCCCCCCAGATGCACGGATGGTTCGCTTCGTACCGCATCAACCAGGTCGGTCAACTGATCAGGCAGGACCCCCTGCCTGCCCATGCCGGCATCCAGTTTCAGATGGACATTCACCACCTTGTGCTGCTTTCCGGCAAGACGCGCAATCTCGGGCAACAATGTGGCATCGGTGAGTACCGGCGTCAGGTCCGCCTCAATGAGAGCTTCAAGTGACTGCGGCAGAACGCCAGCCAGTACCAGTATGGGCTGGGTGATACCCGCCTCGCGCAAAGCAATACCTTCCACCACTTCAGCAACGCCAAAAGCAGCCGCACCCTGCTCGGCAAAAATCCGGGCACAGTCGACACGGCCATGACCATAGGCATCAGACTTCACCAGCGGGAGCAGCTTCGCCCCTCCGGCCTGCTGCCGACACAGATTAAAATTGTGGATCAGAGCTGAACGGCTGACCGTGACCCGATTAAAAGATCTCATGATTGCACCGCGTGTGATTTTCGCCAGTTATACCACTTTTTCCAGCCCACACGGCTGGAAAAGCAAAGTGCCCAGCCAATGGCACAGTAAAGCGTCCCGATGATCATACCTGGATGCCCGACATGCCGCAGCACGATGCCGGTAATGATCATCACCCCTATCAGCATCCAGCTTTTCCAGGAGTACATGGCGCCCAGGCAGGCACCGTCATCAAGCAGCAGAATGCGATTGCTGGCTTTGTGCGCGACCTTATCCAGGACAAAAAAAGATTTGATCGTGCCCAGCACGAGTCCGGCAACAACCAGCCAGCGTCCAATACCCGGTCCCAGCCATAAAAAACCACGTACCATCAGCATGCATCCAACGGCTGTCCATAAAAACGGGGCGGCAAAAAGATGAACAGAGCGAGGTACGCCCGGTTTAGCCCGCCGAATGATGTGCGCAAACTTCATGGAAAGGCTTTGGCCCGCATCCCAGAAACAAATGAAGCCCACCCCCCAGAAAGGGGATGGGCTCATAACCCAATGAAATCTGTATTCAAAAATCAGACTTCAGTAACGGTGATGGCACCCTCAGGGCAAACCTCAACACAGGTCTCGCAGCCCAGGCACTCGTCGGAGTTAACCGGCTCAGCCTTGCCGTCCACCAGCTGAAAAACCTGCGCAGGGCAAGCATTTACACACTCTTCATCACCAGTACATTTATCTTTGTCAACAACGATTTCCCACATGGCACAACCTCCAAAAAAAATTTGACGATTCGAATCACGATGTTGTTACGACCTTAAGTACAAGGCAAAACAATACCATAGGATGGATTTTCTTTAAAAGAAGGGCTATTATTTGTCAAGGTAAAAGATCGTGCGCCGGTGTTCAATCAGGCAGGATAAGCTTTCTGTAACTACGCAGAATTATATGTTTTGTTTAAATGACACCCACCACAGATCAAGCGTTTTGATAATTTATCATTTGCAAGAAACGCAATCAAAGGTAAGGGTATCGGACACAATTTTGATCAAGAGGACAGCTCAAACCGTCCGACCCGAAACGCATGGGGAGCAAGGATTATGAAGCATAAAGCAGATAAAAGTAAAGCCACCAGACGTACTCCTGAAAAAGGTGAGATGGCCATGATTGATGGCATTATCGAAGGCAGTCCCGATGCGGTTGGCGTGGCGGTGATCCGTTATGACTGCGGCTGCCGCAAGATGGCCGCGTTGGATAAAAACGGTGACCCGGCCAGCAAGATCATCATGTACCGTGACGGTGCCGAATCCATCTGTGATCAATGCAAGACCGACAACGGCAGTTATGAACGCATGACCGAACAGTTTATCAGATGGAAGAGCCCGGAGCCTGATGCAGTCACCCAGAAAATGATTGTCAGTAAGGTGCTGGGTACAGAAGCTTAATTTCCCTGCCCGCCTTGCCTAATTCTGGCGGGATGGCTACAGTGCAAGCTCTTATGATAAGAATTATCCGGGTCATTGTGGCCCGTATTCCTCATTCCTTGCGTTGTTAAATTCAGTTCAATGTGCCCAGCTCTTCTCATGTTGCCTCAATATCCTGAATCAAGTGCATTAACACTCGAACATCGCGTTCTGCTGCAGCCGCTTTTTGCCGAGCTGCGCGATGGTATTTCCGAATTCACGTTTGCCAATATTTTTCTTTTTCGCAATACGCATCAGTACCGGCTCACCGACCTTGCCGACCATACCATTGCCCTGCTTGGCCGTGACCAGGACAACCCTTTTTTCATGCTGCCCTTCGGCCTGCCTGAACACACTCTTCTGGATCAGCTTTTCCATGATCATAAAATGATGAAGGCTGCCAGTCTCTCGCAGGTTCAGGCCCTGACAGGTCTTGGCTACCAGGTGATTCCAGACCGGGACAACTTTGATTATCTCTACAAAAGAGAGGATCTGGCGCAGCTCGGCGGGCGGTATTACCACAAAAAGCGCAACCTGATCAAAACCTTTGTCAACAACCACAACTACAGTGCCCGCCCACTGACTGAAGAGTATATCCCGGATGCCCTGCAGGTACTTGATGACTGGCGTGATGAAAACGGGGGGCCAGGTGATTATGAATCCGCGCGCGAGGCGCTCCAGTATATGGAACCTCTGGTGCTCTGCGGCGGTCTTTATTACGTGGACCATCGGCCGGTGGCCTACGCTCTCGGTGAAGCCCTGCCCGGCATAGCCACCTATCTGATTCATTTTGAAAAAGCGGTGACCGGCTTCAAGGGGTTGTATCAGTTTATCAATCAGTCCTTTGCCTCGGTGGTGCCCGAGCACTATGAAACCATCAACCGGGAGCAGGATCTGGGGAATGAGGGGCTGCGGCACGCCAAACTCAGTTATAAGCCCACAGGTTTTATAGAAAAATTCAAGGTGTATCCCAAGGAGACGGTTCTCCCTTCTCACGTTGGACCATGATTATTTAACGCAGCTCTTCTTCCCTTCATTTTACTTTTTCCGGGAGTGGTATGTTCACCTTCAGTTCCCTTGTCGTGTTTGTGTCCGCCTCGCTGCTCCTGGCACTGGCACCTGGACCGGACATTATCTTTGTGCTCACCCAGTCAGCCATCAAGGGACGCCGCATCGGGTTTGTGGTCACGCTGGGACTGTGTACCGGGCTCATGGTGCATACAACCGCTGTCGCCCTGGGTGTAGCCGCCATTTTTCAGGCATCAGCTACTGCCTTCAACTGCCTTAAATATGCAGGCGCCGCTTACCTTTTGTATCTGGCCTGGGGTGCCTTCCGTGCCGGGGCCATGTCACTGGACGGTCCCGAAGACCAGGAACGCAATCTGTTCCGCTATTATCTGCGGGGCATTATCATGAATGTCACCAACCCCAAGGTATCCATTTTTTTTCTCGCCTTCCTGCCTCAGTTCACCCACCCGGAACAGGGACATTTACCGCTGCAGATGATCATTCTGGGGGCGCTTTTCATTCTCTCCACCCTGGTGGTTTTTGGCGCCACCAGCCTGCTCGCCTCATATGTGGGCAAGTGGCTGCGACGGTCCACCTGGGTGCAGCGCTGGCTGAATAAAATCGCGGGTACCATCTTTGCCGGTCTGGCGTTAAAACTGGCAACCGTCACCCGCTGACGCGAATCAAGGTTGCATGACAGCTCTTTCTGCGCGAAGGGATTCTGCATCCTCTTGATTTTCTGGAACACTTCTGTCATTCTACGCTCCCAGAAAGAAACACAGAATCCGGAGTGACAATATGAATACCGACCAGCAGCAACATCTCCTGGCGGTGGCTCAGCGCGGCGGTTTTATCACCGTGCTCACCGGCGCCGGCATTTCAGCGGAAAGCGGCATCCCCACCTTCCGGGGGCCGGAAGGTTACTGGACCGTGGGTTCCAAAGTGTATCATCCCCAGGAAATGGCTACCTTCGAGATGTTCAGCCGCATGCCGGACGAGGTATGGCGCTGGTATCTCTACCGTATGGGTGTCTGTGCGGCCGCCGCCCCCAATCCGGGTCATCAGGCGCTGGTTGACTGCCACGTAGGCGCT
>DAIODL010000195.1:0-4356 GCA_036746815.1 Desulfobulbus sp. | reverse complement strand
CACACTCCACTGAGGTTGTGGTGCCAGCTGGCTTAAGAAAAGCTGGGCATAGTTACTGTTATGCGCATTGCGCGCGAAAGAGGCGGCCCGTTTGTTCCAGAAGGCACTGCCATGATGGTCATGCGATTTTTTACGGCGCGCCGCCTGCCAGGCCGCATTCCAGTCCAAAGCGGGTACAGGGAGAGTTGGGCACGGAGAAACAGACATCAGACCGCCTCCTTGAAGAGCTGGGAGTGTTCCGGCGTAAGTGGCTGCCAATAGGTTTGGCCCGTAGCACAGGGCCGGCACAGCACATGGCCGTCCTTGCACACGTCCCGGCAATCCTGCACCAGTTCCCCGCAGCGCTCGCACCGCACTTTGCGCGAAGGACGGCTAGGCAAGTCTGACACGGGGATATTGATAACCACGGGCTGCACCTGAAAAAGCTCCTCATCCTCCATGTAGGGGTTAGGCACGAATCTGCGCTTCCTTGGAGCTGAGATCCGGGTAGCGTGTCTGCGCTATGTCGCGGGCCTCGGTGAGAGAAAAAATACGGTAGGCAACGCCTGTCACCAGGTTGACGAAGGTGGCCGCCATCTTGCCGTTATCGATAAGCTTGAGACTGCGCCGCCCCACCCTGGTGCCTGTGACAATCATGATAGCGTCCGTGGCACAGCGATCTATCTCCACGTACACGATCAGCTGTTTGCGGCCGGTACCCTGTGGATTGTCGATACCGATCAGCTGCAACCCCAGCATGGCCATACGCACGCCGATAATCTGGCCTGCACAGAGGTGGCCATGAAAGTTGACCGCTTGTTCCAGGTAGCGGCTATAAGCTGCGAAATCATGCATGCGCTGTCTCCTGTTATTGTGGGTGTCCATGACGCCCTCGCTATTTCAATTCAGAATAACGTAAAGCCAAAAAAATCAGGCCCCAAACAAAACGATCTCTACAGCCGCCAGCCGGTGCACGTAACGCGGGCCGGTGAGAAAATCGTGGGAGGAAATCAGGTCTACTTCCCCACTGCCCGCATACAGGGGCTGTCCGTTGAGCTCCAGCACGATAAGAATGCCCTCACCGTTGGCGGAATTAAAAATTTCCTGCCAGGAAAATACAGCCCGGTAGCCATCTGCGGCCTCTGCTACCACCAGCATCTTTTTGGTATCATTATGCTCCCGCACCACTATATCCGCCCGGTTGATCACATCCGACAGAAGCACCCCGCAACAAACGCCCAGTTGTCCCTTAGGCTCACCGCTACCGCAGATCAACGGCAGGGGCTGGGTTTCCTGACGATCCATGGCGCACAGTTCTTCAAAGGTGATGACTGCAGGCCGGGTAACGCGACCAACGATGGAAAATGATCTTGTTGTGATTGTTGCCAGTGAACTTGCTTGCACGGCTCTACCTCTTGGTTTTCCACTACCTTGTTAAAAGCGCAGGATACTTTGGTTGACGCATTTTATGACTATGTCCATCACACCGTTATATAAAACCAACTATATCGATAGATATAGCAATGATAATGCCAACATAAAAAAAACAGGAAACATATCCATCTTGTCGCACTTCCGTAGTTTTCATGAAATAGTCTCCACGCGACCATTCCAGCCTCCTGTCATATCCCTTCCTGTTTGTCTATAAAATGACAATCAAAAAGGCGGCATGTTCAATTTTGCACCTTTTACGACATTGAAGCACAACGGAAAACATTGCCTGCTCACACACGAGCGAGCCAACGGGTAAGTAGAATCAGTACCAAAGAGACCACGCCCAAAAGGGTCACCAGCAGCAGCGCTCGGTTGTATTCGCCGGTAAACACTGCATTATACACTTCAAGCGATATGGTATTGGTGCGGCCGGCAATATTGCCTCCCAGCATCAAAGTAATACCCACCTCGCCCAGCATACGGGCAAAGGCCAAGGATAAACCAATAGCAATGCTGGTTCTAAGCGAGGGCAGGATTACCCGAAAAATGATCACCAGGGGTGATTTGCCAAGCACCAGAGCGTTTTCAACCAGACGGGTGGTTTCCCGACGCACAGAGCCTTGCACCTGCTTCACGATAAGGGGCAACCCGGCAATAAAGGCCGCCAGCACCACTCCCCAGAAGCTGAAAATAATCTCCACACCAAAAATGCGCTTAATCCACAGGCCTAGAAAACTGTGCCGTCCCAACGCCAGCAGCAACAGAAAACCCGTGGCAATGGGAGGGAACACCAGGGGCAGGGTCACCACAAAATCAATCAGAGAAAGCCAGCGGCTTTTCCCCTGCCCCAGTATGTATCCAAGCCCGACACCAAATATCGCCAGCACGGGCATGGCAATAAGGGCGACCTGACCGCTGAGCAGCAGGCAGTTCCGGATGTCGGGATCACGCCAGAGCTGTGCCAGCCACGACCAGTCTACCATCAGAGGCCATATTTTTTCGCAACAGCTTTGCCCATATCTGACTGCCAAAAGGCAATAAACGCAGCCGAAGCCTGCGCATGCGGGCTCTCTTTTAACCGTTCGGCCACAATCAAAATGGGGGAGTATAACTGTTCATTCACGGGTATAATTTTGCCGATCTTGGGCGCAATGACCAAGGCATCGGTCATATTAATGAACCCCAGATCCACCTCACCGCTGAGTACATAGGCGCTCACCTGCGGCACAGTGCCCACCACCAACAGCTTGGGTTGCAGTTTTTCCAAGAGCCCTTTGTGTTGCAGGTATTCCGTGGCGGCATGGCCATATATTGCCTTGGTAGAATCCGGCATGGCCACCCGTTTCACCGTTGGTGAAGTGAGATCGTCCAAACTCTGAATAGAGCTGCCCTTGGGCACCACTGCAACCAGTTTGCCCTTGCCCAGAATATATTCTCCGGAAAACACCAGTCCCTTGTTTTCGAGATGATGTTTGTCGCCAATAACAAAATCAAAATTACCCCCTTCTTTGGCCTGGGCGATAATCTGGCCCATGTTCCCATACACCTTACTCACCTGAATACCGGTTTGCGCAGTAAAGGCTGCACAGGCATCATCAAGCATATGCTTGTAGCCCGCGCCCGCGGCAATCATAAGATCCTCAGCACCCCACGACGAGCCGGCCAGCGCAAGGCACCCGGCCAAAGTAACAACCAGAAAACGCAAAACAGTTCGCATAGTTCCTCCTTAAAAAAAATCACGCACTTATGGCGAGCATGTGATGGGTGCACCGGTCCAGGTCGCGCATGAGCACATCCCGCTGCCGCTGCAGCCATGCCTTGTCTTCCTGCCCCTGCCGCAGAGAAAGTACCTGCGTGGAACTGCCGAGCACCTCGGTTAAATCATGGGTTACCTGGATCACAGTCAACCCCGTACGCTCCTGCTCCTGGGCGAGACGTTCACGAAGCAGCATGCGGTTTTCCAGATCCAGGGCTGAAAAAGGTTCATCCAGGAGCAGCAACCGCGGCTCCCGCGCCAGCGTCTGGCAGAGGGCCGCGCGCTGCCGTTCCCCTCCAGAGACCTGATAGGGATATTTATCCGCGAGATGGGCAATACCCATGGCCTGAAGATGGGAGAAGGGGTCCGCCCCTGCCGGCAGCACAAAACGAATGTTTTCGGCAAGGTTCATGTGCGGGAAGAGCCCATAATCCTGGGTGAGAAAGCCCAGTTGCCGGAAACGGGGACTGATAAACCGTTTTGCACCCGTCTCTTCCCAACACTCCTCATTAAAGACAATCATGCCCTGATCAATTCGCTCCAGTCCGGCCAGACACCGCAATAGCGTGGTTTTCCCTGCCCCCGAGGGGCCAGTGACCATAAGCGTGCTCCCCTGGGCCACATGCAACTGCACACGCAGCGTAATGGTGTCCAGATGTTTGACCAGCAGGGCATGCAGTCCATTCTCATCAGGAGCCTTCATCATGGTCAGACAAGCAGAGAGACCAGCAAATCAGCCAGCTCTTCCGGGCAGGCAATCATGGGGCAATGGCCGGTGGTAAGCGTACGAATTGGCCAGCCAAAACCTTCCGCCTGAGCAGCCATAGCGCGGATAAAGGGGCTCATGGTCTCGACACAGGTGATAAAAGCCGTGGGAATCTTGTGAGGATCAAAGGTGACAGGCAGCGCACTGAAAAACGACTGTTTCGGAAAAGGCCGAAGTCGACTCTCAAACCATGGCACCATATCCTGAGGAATGCCAAACACCTTGGGTGGCCAGGGTTGCACCATATTATCCGGACGCTGGTGCTGGTTCAGCATCTGCGCAAAGGGTTCGCCCGCAATATCCACAAACGAACGCCCGGTTTGCGGAATCATGGAATCCACAAAAATTGTCTGATGAATACGCTCAGACCAGCGCATCATCACGGTACCGACAATGAGCCCTGAAAAACTATGGCCAACAA
>DAIODL010000194.1:0-4357 GCA_036746815.1 Desulfobulbus sp. | reverse complement strand
TTACTCCTGCAGCAAACAGATGCTGGACCGCGTTATCTGGGCCTATGGCGCCACCCGTAACCTGCCATTCACCCTGTTCCGTCCGTTCAACTGGGTCGGACCCAAGCTGGATTCTCTGCAATCAGCGCGTATCGGCAGCTCCCGGGTCATCACCCAGTTCATCCTCAACCTGGTGGAAGGCACGCCCATCCGCCTGGTGGACGGCGGCAGCCAGAAACGGTGCTTCACCGACGTCAAGGACGGCGTGGAGTGTCTGTATCGCATCATCGAGAACAGGGACGGCTGCTGTAACGGTAAGATCTTCAATATCGGCAATCCGGACAACGAGTACTCCATGCTCGAGCTGGCGCAGATACTGCAAAAGGATTTTGCCGGTCATCCACTGCGCTCCCATTTTCCGCCCGAGGCTGGCCTGCAGAACATCGAGGCCCGCGCTTTCTACGGTGAAGGCTACCAGGACGTGCAGCACCGGCGGCCCTCCATCCGCCAGGCACGCACAGTGCTCGGCTGGGAACCTAAGGTCACCTTTGAGCAGTCCATCAGTGAAACGCTTGATTATTTCCTGCAGGATGTCGTGGACGCAAGCAAGGTGGGTGCATGAATCCAGTCGGACTGCGGGTCGATGTGGACACCCTGCGCGGCACGCGTCTGGGGGTCCCCAACCTGCTGGCGCAATTCGCGCGTCACAACATCCACGCAAGCTTCTTTTTCTCGGTGGGACCGGACAACATGGGCCGCAACCTGTGGCGGCTGCTGCGCCCCCGGTTTCTCCTGAAAATGCTGCGTACCAATGCCGCAAGCCTCTACGGCTGGGACATCCTCCTGCGCGGCACCATGTGGCCCGGACCTAAAATTGGCATCCGCTGCGCCTCCATCATCAGGCAAACCGCGAAAGACGGGCACGAGGTAGGGTTGCACGCCTGGGATCATCACCGGTGGCAGGCCTCGCTCTCGCGCCTGTCCGCGTCCGCCTTGAAGGCTGATCTGCAAAAAGGCTTTGATACCCTGACCCGGATTCTGGGCAAACAGCCAGACTGTTTCGCAGCGCCCGCCTGGCAGGTGACGGATGAGGCGCTTGAGGTGCTCAATCAATTCGATTTCCGCTACGAATCCGACTGCCGCGGCACCGCGCCCTTTATTCCGGTACTGCACGGAGAGCGGTTACATCATCCGCAGGTGCCCACCACCCTGCCCACCTATGACGAAATGATAGGCCTCGCCTGCAGCAAGGAGACCTATAACGAGCACCTGCTCTCTTTACTCAAACCTGAGGGCTGCAATGTGCTCACCATCCACGCAGAAGTGGAAGGTGTTGCCTGTGCGGACCAGTTTGCTGCATTTCTTGAGGAAGCAGCGAAGCGCTCCATCACCTTCGCGCCGCTGGGCCATATTCTCGCTCATATACCGGATGTACAGGAAGCCGCCATGGGACGACTTGCCATCCCCGGACGCGAAGGCTGGCTCTCCTGCCAGGAAGACATCCCCCAGACCACTACCAAATTTGATGATACGCGGAGCTGACGCGGTATGAACAACAACGTATCACTGCGGCGGGAAAAGATCGTCTATGGTCTGTTGCTGCTTTCTTTCTATATTCTGGCTTACCTGCTGCCTCTGGGATCGCATAGCCTCTTCATTCCCGATGAAACCCGGTATGCGGAGGTACCCCGGGAAATGATCGCCAGCGGCAACTGGGCGGTGCCCCATCTGGACGGGGTCCGCTATTTTGAAAAACCGGTGCTGGGTTACTGGGTACATGCGGTGTCCCAGATGATCTTCGGCGCCAATTCCATTGCGGTACGCCTGCCCGAAGCGCTGGCAACAGGCCTGGCGGCCCTCTTTATTTTTCTGATTGTACGTAAATCACAGAGAGAGGACGAGGAGAGTGACTGGTTCCTTCCCTTTGCCGCCACCCTTGTTTTTCTTTCCACCGCGGAGGTCTTTGGCATCGGCAATCTGGCGGTGCTGGACAACCTGCTCGCACTGTGGCTGACCGCCTGCATCACCACTTTTTTCTTTGCCACCGAGGCCGGACCGGGCAGCCTGCAGGAAAAGGGGTGGCTGCTGGCCGCCGGTTTCTTTTGCGGGCTCGCCTTTCTCACCAAGGGATTTCTGGCCTTTGCTGTGCCTGTATTGACACTGGTACCGTATCTGCTCTGGCAGCGCCGTCCCTGGGATCTGCTGCGCATGAGCTGGCTGCCACTCTTGACAGCCATTCTGGTATCTTTGCCCTGGGCCTGGCGCATCCACCAGTTGGAGCCAGATTTCTGGCACTATTTTTTCTGGGTGGAGCATATCAAACGCTTCACCGCGGACAATGCCCAGCATAAGGAATCCTTCTGGTTTTTCTTCGTTCTGTCACCAGTACTGGCATTGCCGTGGACTTTTCTCACCCCGGCCGCTTTTTCCGGTGTGAAAACACTGTGGAAGGAAAACAGATACACACCGCTGCTGCGGCTTGCGCTCTGCTGGCTGATCGTGCCCTTTCTGTTTTTTTCCGCGTCGCACGGAAAACTGCTCACCTACATTCTGCCCTGTTTTGCCCCCTTTGCCATTCTCATGGGGCTTGGCCTGCAGCGCGTGCTCCGGAATGCCCGCTCTTCCCTGTTTCAATGGGGAGTGCTCGTGAATGCGTTTCTGTTTACGCTGGTATTGATCGGCTTTGTGCTTGTCCAGTTTGCGGGCGTGCTGCAATTGCCACCGTTTGGTCAGGCATGGAAAGGAATTATGGTCATCAACAGCCTGTTTTTCTTTCTGCTGTTCTGCTTCTGGGCCTTTCAGGGCAAAACACCACAGGTCAAAATCACCTTTGCGGGCATGGCCCTGCTGTTTCTGTATTTCGTCGCCCACTACACCATTCCAGATAAAACGCTGGAAAGTAAATGCCCAGGTCCTCTACTGGAACGGATTCGACCGACCATTACGGCGCAGGATATTATCATCGCCGATGAAGACACCATGCACGCCGCGTGCTGGACCCTGCAGCGAACCGATATATATCTTACCGGAACAACTGGAGAATTTGCTTATGGCATGAATCAGCCGGCTGAAATCCACCGCCGTCTGCAGACGCCTTCGACAAACAAGCTCGGGCCAATTGAACAATCCCTTGAGCCGTTACAGGATTTTATTCACCAGCATCAGGGCAAAATTGTTTTCGTGACCCGGGCAAACAACTACCAGCATTGGCGCAGCAAGCTGCCACAGCCGCTGGAACAGGAACAGAACGGCGAAAAGGGCACCTTTGTTCTGCGGTTTTAAGTGTATACCCTTTTCTCCCAACAACACTGAATGACCATTGGTTGATACCATGAAGAATGCAATGACCATGTACCTGCCGCTTATTCTCTTCGGAGTCTTTTTGAACGCCGCGGCGCAACTGGCGCTGAAACAGGGCATGCGCCAGATCGGCTATTTTGATTTTGCCCTCAGTAACATTAACCGCATCTTCATGGCGGTAGCCGTGAATCCGTTCATCTGGGCGGGGTTATGCTGCTATGTCATCAGTGTGGTGGTGTGGCTGCTGGTACTCTCGCGGGTGGAGGTGACCTTTGCTTATCCCCTGCTCTCCGTGGGCTATATCGTCACCGCTGTGGCGGGATGGCTCTTTTTTCAGGAAAACCTGAGTATTACCCGGTTGTCCGGTATTGTCGTCATCTGCGTGGGTGTGTGGCTGATCACCCGCTCGGCCTGACCGGCTGCAAGGCATCATGGCAGGCGCCGGCGAACGGAATTTTTTTCTTTTTCAGCGGAAACTGACATGTCGATCAAGACACGCATCATGCTGTTCATTGTCGGTGCAGGCTTCATTGCCAGCCTGCTTGCCTCAGTTGTGGTGTTTCTTGAACTGATTGAACAACCCTTTCGGCTGCTGGACACGGTCCTGCAGGAAGAGGCATACCGGGTGGTCCTGACGCTGGCGAATTCCGGCCGCGGTACGGATACATCGGCCATCAAGGTTACCGGCCGCTACTGGCTTGAAGTGCAGGACATGGACCAGAAGCGTGTGCTTTACCGTTCTCCCCTGGCCCGGCAAATTGCACTTGCCCCGGTTGAGGTGGATGACAGCGCCATTGCCCGTCCTCTGCATATCAACTCCCAAGACAACCTGCCCTGGCGAAAGGATCAGCGGCCGGTTTTCCGCGTTAAAACCTTTTCCTTCACGGTCAATGGCCACGTATATCAGGCGCAGATCGGCCGCCCTGTGATGAAACTTCACAACGAGATCTGGGATCTGTTTTACGGACTGTTGGCAGGGCTCATTTTCGCCACGCTCATTCTCTTTGCCATCAGCCGCTACGTGGCGGGAAAAATCCTGCGCCCGGTACGGCAGATTCAGTAGCTGGCCCAAACCATC
>DAIODL010000193.1:0-4451 GCA_036746815.1 Desulfobulbus sp. | reverse complement strand
GTCTTTGCCAACACTGCCTGTAACCGCCTCTGGGCCACACTCACGCACCAGTCCCGGACCCTTCCCACGGTTTCAGAATTGCTTGCCGCAATCGGACACGCGGATGCGCAACGCCCTTTTCACGATATGCTGGATTTTGAAATATTGACACCCAAGGGCCGGCGTTATCACCAGGCAGTGTTTCACCCCCTGGTGGTTCCCAAAACCGGGTTCCAGGGGTTGCTGGCGATCAGTCAGGATATCACGGAAATCAAGGAGCTGGAGCGCAGCAAGGATGAGGTGGTAGCCATTGTGTCCCATGAACTGAAACTGCCGCTGACAACCATCCTTGGTTACGGTGAGATGCTGACAGACAGCAGCACCGGGCAGCAGCACATCTACGCCGAGCACATCTGCTCCCAGGCGCGGCGTCTACAGCACATGATTGCGGATTTTCTTGACATTGCCCGTCTGGAAAGTGGACGGCAGCAGGTCCGCCGCATGCCTTTTCCTCCTGGCCGCATGATGAATGACGCCGTGGAAGCACTCACTCCCAGGGCTGCTGAAAAACACATTCGTCTTGTCCTGGAACAGCCCAATCGAACTTCTCCATTTATAGGGGACGAGGCGCTTCTTTTGCAGGCTGTTCTTAACCTCGGGGAAAATGCAATTAAGTTCAGCCCGGAGCACACAGAGATTACCTTTATCCTGAATGAGGAAGCGGATCATTTCGAGATTCGCGTGGCTGACCAGGGACCTGGTATTCCGCCGGGCGAGCATGAGAGAATTTTTGATAAATTCCAGCGAGGTACGCAGGCAAGTGCTGCCACAGGTTTTGGACTGGGGCTGCATCTCGTGCGTCAGATCGTGGAACGTCATCAGGGGAGCATTGCCGCCCTGGAAGTCGCCCACGGTGCTGTTTTTCTTATGACACTTCCTAAATATGATGCTGAAAAAATAACTGATTCAAACCAGTTACCTTCCCCTTCCAGCCAGGATACATAAAAAAATCATCTGCCATGCGAATATATGTTGTTTTTATATGTCGATAATATTAAGTATATGATCATGAAAACAAACTATACACAAGTACTCCCGCCTGTATGGCAGCCCATGGCGCACGTTTTTACAGCCCTGGGCGATGAACACCGCCAACGCATGCTCCTGCTTTTTGAACCAGGAGAGCGGCTTAATGTGGGGATGATCGCCGAGGTGGCCACACTCTCCCGGCCAACAGTTTCCCACCATCTGAAAATCTTGCGGGAAGCCGGCGTACTCTGTTCGGAAAAGATCGGTAAGGAAGTTTGGTACTGGATCAACTGCACCTACATGGAAGAGGTGCTGGGCAATGTGCTGGACTATGTACGTCTTATGAAATAGTACCCGCCAGTGGCTGAGCACTCCCGTTCTGTGAAAGCTGTCGGCAAGAACTGCACGGTTACATCGAAAAGATTAAACATATAAACGAATATCCCCCTGTTCCGCTGGAGGAGATTACCATGATCCGCTCACTGTTACGCATGCTGCTTCAAGCTTTGTTCAAGCTCATGTTCCGTGTTGAAATAATCGGAAAGCTGCCCGGACGCATACCCGAACGGCTGCTCATTGTCGCCAACCACCAGTCGTTTCTTGATGGTGTGCTGCTCTGGCTGTTCCTCCCGGTCGATCCAGTCTTTGTGGTGCACACCACCATTGAAAACAACCGCTTTTTTCATGTCCTGCTCAAACTGGTTGACCATCTCAGCGTGGATCCCGCCAATCCCATGGCCATGAAACAGGTCATCCGCTTGCTGGAAAAGGGGCGCCCCGTGGTCATTTTTCCCGAAGGCCGTATCACCACTACCGGCGGCTTGATGAAAGTATACGAAGGGCCGGCCTTTGTTGCCGCCCGTACCGGCGCCTCAATCCTGCCAGTGCGGGTTGAAGGGGCGACGCGCAGCTACTTTTCAAGACTTTCCGGCAATAATCCCCGCTATCTCTTTCCAAAAATCAAACTGGTGGTCATGGAGCTCACCACCATTTCCATGCCGGAGGCGGCCAAGTCCAGAAAACGGCGGCAACTGGCAGGAGAGCGGATGCGCAGACTGCTCCAGGAGACCGCTTTTGCAGCACGGCCGCAGCATCAGACCCTTTTTGGCGCCCTCTGCGATGCCATGGATACCTTTGGCAGAAAACGCAAACGCTTTGAGGACATGACGCAAAAGCCGAGATCCGCAGGCTATCTGATGACCGCCGCGCTGCTTCTGGGCCGGAAAATGGAGGCACTAAGCAGCGGGGAGGAATGCATTGGTCTGCTGCTGCCCAATGTTCTGCCCACTCTGAGCGTGTTTTTCGGACTCGTTGCCCGCCGCCGCGTCCCGGCCATGCTCAACTACACGGCCGGCAGCGACGCCCTGCAGGCAGCCTGTACGGCGGCGCAGATCCGTACCATCCTCACCTCGCATGCCTTTGTCGAGCAGGCGCGTCTTGGTGACAAACTAAACTCCCTGCAGGGTGTCCAGCTGGTGTATCTGGAAGACATCGCAGCTTCCGTGACCCTTGGTGAAAAACTGCGGGCACTGGTGCAGGCCCGCTTCGCGTTCAGAAAATTCGGACTGCCCGCTGCACCTGATGATAGAGCGGTGGTGCTCTTCACCTCGGGTTCAGAGGGCATGCCCAAAGGAGTGGCGCTTTCACACCGGGCGATTCTGGCCAACATTGCCCAGATCTGCTCTGTAATCGATATTTCCGTGGAAGACCGCGTATTCAATGCCATGCCCATGTTTCATTCCTTCGGGCTTACGGCAGGGACTCTGCTGCCGGTACTCACCGGTGCCAGCCTCTTTCTCTACCCCTCACCGCTGCATTACCGCGTGATTCCGGAGCTGGTTTATGACCGCAGCTGCACCGTGCTGTTCGGCACCTCCACATTCCTGGGCAATTATGCCCGCTTTGCCCATCCCTATGATTTTTACCGGCTCCGCTATGTGGTGGCCGGCGCCGAAAAACTGGCCGAGACCGTGCGCAATCTCTGGTTCGAAAAATTTGGCCTGCGCATTTTTGAAGGGTACGGCGCCACCGAAACCGCGCCCGTACTGGCGGTGAACACACCCATGGCCTATCGCAGCGGCACAGTGGGCAATCTGCTGCCCGGCATCAAAACCCGGCTCATGCATGTCGAAGGCGTGGAACAGGGCGGCGTGCTGCACGTGCAGGGACCCAACGTCATGAGCGGGTATCTGCGGGTGGACAAGCCTGGTGTCCTTCAGCCTCCCACCTCAGCCACCGGTGATGGCTGGTACGATACCGGCGATGTGGTGGATATCGACGCAGACGGTTTTATACACATCCTTGGCCGTATGAAACGCTTTGCCAAGATCGCAGGCGAAATGGTCAGTCTGGAAATCGTTGAGAAACTGGCGCAGAATACCGCTCTGGATGCCCAGCACGCGGCTATTGCCCAACCCGACCCCGACCGGGGAGAGATTCTGGTGCTCTGCACCACCGACAGCCAGTTGACCCGCGATCAGCTTCTGGCCACAGCCAGGGCACAGGGAACCAGCGAACTGGCGGTGCCCCGGACTATTCACTGCATGGAGTCTCTGCCTTTGATGGGAACAGGCAAGACAGATTATGTCCGGCTGCAGCAGATGGTAGAGGCACTCTGAGCGCTGTCATCAGCCAACAGACACCGTAAGCCAGAAAGAAAAATTTCAAGGAAGAGACCATGAGCTCACAATTTGGCCTGTTGAAAACACGACGTTTTCTCCCTTTTTTCATTACCCAGTTTTTAGGCGCTTTTAACGATAATCTTTATAAAAACGCGCTGATAGTCCTCCTCACCTTTCAGGCGGCCCAGTGGACCAGCCTGAAGATCGAGGTGCTCACCAATCTGGCGGCAGGCATCTTTATTCTGCCGTTCTTTCTCTTCTCCGCTACGGCCGGCCAGTTGGCTGATAAATATGACAAATCGCTTCTGGCCAGGCTGGTGAAAATTCTGGAGATGACCATTATGACTGTGGCCGCTCTTGGTTTCTGGATGCACAATCTGACACTGCTGTTGACCGCACTCTTCCTCCTGGGCTGTCACTCCACACTCTTCGGCCCGGTCAAATACGCCATCCTGCCGCAGCATCTGCAGGAAACCGAGCTGGTGGGCGGCAACGCCCTGGTGGAGGCCGGCACCTTTGTGGCCATTCTTATCGGGACCCTGGCCGGCGGCCTGCTGGCTGGCGTGGTGCATCATCCGGTGTGGATCGCGGTGGGCGGTCTAGCGGTTGCTGCCGCAGGCTACCTGAGCAGCCGCTCCATTCCTTCGGCACCCGCACCCGATTCCGGTCTATGCGTCAACCCAAACCCTTTTACGGAAACCTGGCGCAATATCGCCTTTGCCCGTGAAAACCGCACCGTGTTTCTGGCAATCCTCGGCATTTCCTGGTTCTGGCTCTATGGCGCCCTGTTTCTGGCGCAGTTCCCGGTGTATGCCAAAAAGG
>DAIODL010000192.1:0-4461 GCA_036746815.1 Desulfobulbus sp. | reverse complement strand
GCTGCAGGCCTTGCGGACATATATCCCTTAGCCACGATACCATGAACCCCGGTTCTTCGCCAGAACTGCGGAAAGGGGGACAGCCTATCCTAACGAACATATTAGTTACTCCCCTACAGGTGTGGGGAAGACTTCTTTTCAACGGTTTCGTTGGTTTCAAGGAAGGTAAAAACAATCCGTGCGAATGCCCAGGGAGATTCCAGCATCAGCCGATGCGAGCCGTTTTTGAATTGCACCAGCCATGCACCGGGAATGACGGCGGCAAGCTTTTTGGAACTTTCCGGTCCCACCACTGTATCAGCGGTGCCCACGATGAACATGACCTGATTGGTGATGGCAGCGGCACGGTCCATGGGGGTTTTCCAGTGGGTGGTGGCCTGTAATTGTTTCAGCACCGTGGGATTCACCTGCTCCGCCCGGGCGGGCTTCTTTTTCTCCAGGGCAACGGCAACGTTGCTGCCGTCCGTGGACGTTGCATAGATGACCGCCTTGCCGAACCGGCTGGGAGACTGCAGCAGCAATTCCTGGGTAATGGTGCTGCCCATGGAGAATCCCAGGACATCCGCCTGCTGTACATGCAGTGCATCAAGCAGTCCGAGGACATCGTCAGCAAATAATTGATAGGTGAAGGGCGTGCCATTGTCCGTGGTAAAGCCCATGCCGCGGTTATCCAGGAGGATGAGCTGAAACTTGCCGGACAGTGTTTTCAGCAGCTCCTGGGGCCAGATGTCCATGGTATTGCCCAACCCCGCGATCATAACCAGCGCAGGGCCATCTCCTATGAGTTTGTAGCCGATTTTGATGCCATTGGCCTGCACCTGGTAAACCCTGTTGCCCCACTGATCCTGGCCGGCCACGGTTCCCACCGGCCGGATGGCTGCCGCGAACGCGCAAGGCATCTGCACAAGTAAACACATCAGGACGGCAACGATCCCCGCTCTCCACTGTTTCATAGAATCCTCCTGTTGTCATAGAAAAAGAACGCGTATACGGACACCCTGCAGAGTATGAAGCCCGGACAAAAAACAGCCTGTGCATCTGCTCCCGGCTCCGCTGTTTCCCAAGGATTTGGTCTCAACGCCCCATGCATAAAAACATTTACCTGAAATTTACTTAAATACAAATTGCCAGATTCATGAAAAGGAAAAATTCGAAAAACCACGCATCGCGGGAACAGCCCATGACACAGAGTCCTGTCGGGCTTCGTATCCTCAGTTTTTTGAGAGTGAGCAACCGACGGCGGACAACCGGATTATGCGGGGACCGGCAGTCAGGAAACTCTGCCCGGGCGCGGCGAGTCTGGCGACGGGCCGGCCCTGTTCCCGTGCCAGAGTATGCCCCATCACGGCTCCCTGAAACGATCCAACCGCCTGCCGCCAATTTTTCCACAGAGAACTGCGGCAATTACACAAGGCTGTGGTAATATGGCTCCATTTCGTCATGTTTCTTGTTCAGGAGACCACATGGTGTCTGTCGCAGTTGACCACACAAGCCACCTGTTATCGCCACGTTTCCCGGCGCCAATGCGCCGGTGCCGCCTCAGGTTTGTCCCATGAGCGTCCCTCCCCTGCCGCAACAGTCTGCCCCATCTTTGGATGCCGCCTCGCAAGGGGCCCTGATTCTGCAGGGAGTAAACAAGACCTTTACCCGGGAGAGCAAACAAATCATCGCCCTGCATGGGGTGAGCTGCACCGTCAAGCCGCACATGGTCACAGGACTGATTGGGCCGGACGGTGCGGGCAAAACCACGCTCATGCGGCTTGCCACCGGCCTTTTGACGCCGGACAGCGGCAGTGTGCAGGCACTGGGCATTGATGTGGTGAAAAATCCGCTGCAGGTGCAGGCCAGTGTGGGCTACATGCCGCAGCGGTTCGGCCTCTACGAAGATCTCTCGGTACAGGAAAATCTTGATCTTTACGCCAATCTCCAGGGAGTGGAGGTGGCGGAGCGGGCGGAGCGCTACAACCAGCTGCTCACCATGGCAGGTCTTGAGCATTTCCGTAAACGGCTGGCTGGCAGGCTTTCCGGCGGCATGAAGCAGAAACTTGGTCTGGTGTGCACTCTGGTACGGCCGCCGCGCCTGCTGCTCCTGGACGAGCCCACCGTGGGGGTCGACCCGGTGTCGCGGCGGGAGCTGTGGCAGATTGTGTATCATCTGGTCAAGGCCGAGGGGATGACCGTGCTTTTGAGCACCGCCTACCTGGACGAGGCCGAGCGCTGCGCCGAGGTGGTGCTCATCCATCAGGGGCATATTCTGGGCCACGAACAGCCGCATACCTTCAGTGACCAGGTCAAGGGCCGCACCTTCATGGTATCGTCAGCCGACCTGCCCAAGCGCACCCTGAAACGGGAACTCAGCCAGGACCCCGCAGTGCTCGACGCACTCATTCTGGGCAAAGCGGTGCGTGTGGTCAGCCGCTCTACAGGCCCCCTGCAACTGCCCGCTCTGCAGCAGAAATCCAAGCTCACCATTACCCCGGTGGTGCCCCGCTTTGAGGATTACTTTGTGGCCACCCTCAAGGAGGATCATGGTCAGGCCGGTATGACTATCACCCTGGCCAGAACCAGCACGCATAAAACCGACACCAAAATGATTACAGTGGATCATCTGGTACGCCGGTTCGGCAGTTTCGTTGCCGTGGACGACGTCAGCTTCCACGTAAATCAAGGGGAAATTTTCGGTCTGCTCGGCGCCAACGGCGCGGGTAAAACCACCACCTTCCGTATGCTCTGCGGGCTTTTGCCCATCTCCAGCGGCGCCTGCACTGTGGCGGGCTTGAACCTGCGCACCGCTGCGGCCGAAGCCCGTTCCCGCATCGGCTACATGGCGCAAAAATTTTCCCTGTACGGCAACCTCACGGTGCTGCAGAATCTGAAATTTTTCAGCAGCGCCTATGGACTGAAAGGAACCAAACGGCAGGAGCAGATCAACTGGGCACTGGACACCTTTGAGCTGCGGCCCTTTGCCGGCAGCGACAGTCAGGGCCTGCCGCTTGGCTTTAAGCAGCGTCTCTCCCTGGCCGTGGCCCTGATGCATGAGCCCGAGGTGCTGTTTCTCGATGAACCCACCTCCGGCGTCGATCCCCTGGCCCGGCGCGAATTCTGGGTGCAGATCAACAGTCTGGCCGACCAGGGGGTGACCGTGCTCGTCACCACCCATTTCATGGAGGAGGCGGAATATTGCGACCGGCTGGTCATTATGGCTGAAGGCCGGGTGCTGGCCGAGGGTACACCGGAATCGGTAAAGGAAGGATTTGAGCGGACCAGAGGCGAGGGCGAGGTAACCATGGAAGACGCCTTTATCGGGTTACTTGAAGCCAGAAAACAGCAACAGGGCGAGGTCAGCGCATGAAACCAGGCAAAATGATGCGGGTGCGGGGAATGATCCGCAAGGAGTGGCTGCAGATCATGCGCGACCCCTCGAGCATTGCCATCGCCTTTTTCCTGCCCATCCTGCTGCTGCTCATTTTCGGCTACGGCGTCAGCCTGGATGCCAAGGGAGAACGGATAGGACTGGTGCTGGAACAGGCCGACGGTCCGGCGCTCAGTTTTGCCGGGAGTTTCGAACGCACGCCCTATTTCAAGCCGCAGATCTTTCGCACCATTCAGAATGCGGAAAACGCCATGCGCGCGGGCGACATCGGCGGCATTATCTGGCTGCGCCATAATTTCGGCGCAGACTACCGTAACAAGCAGTCCCCGCCCATCGGCGTCATCGTCAACGGCGTAGACGCCAACACCGCCCGCCTTATCGAGGGGTATGTGCAGGGCATCTGGTCTGTCTGGCTTGAGCAGCAGGCCGAGAGGGAAGGCATTACGCTCCGTTCGCCCATCCAGTTTGAACAGCGGGTATGGTTCAATCCGGAGGTACGCTCCACCGACTTTCTCATCCCCGGTATCGTGGCGGTGATCATGACCCTGATCGGCGCCCTGCTCACCGCGCTCATCATAGCCCGCGAATGGGAACGCGGTACCATGGAGGCGCTTCTGGTGTCGCACATTTCCGCTCCGGAAATCCTCATCGGCAAATTCGTGCCCTACTTTGTGCTGGGCATGGGCAGCCTGCTGCTGTCCCTGACCATGGCCAAGTTTCTCTTCCACATACCCATTCATGGCTCACTGTGGCTGCTGCTGGCCACCTCATCCCTGTTTTTGTGGGTGGCGCTGGGCATGGGCTTTTTTATCTCCACGGTATGCAGATCCCAGTTTGTGGCCGCCATGGTGGCCATTCTCACCACCTTTCTGCCCGCCTTCATCCTTTCCGGGTTTATTTTTGATATCCGCTCCATGCCGGTGGTGGTGCAGGTGCTGACCCACCTCATCGCGGCCCGTTATTATGTGGCCATTCTCCAGACCCTGTTTCTCGCGGGTAATATCTGGTCCATTGTGGTGCCCAACAGTCTTGCCCTGATCATCATGGGGATGATCTTCCATGGCATCGTCTACCGCAAAACCCGCAAA
>DAIODL010000191.1:0-4465 GCA_036746815.1 Desulfobulbus sp. | reverse complement strand
AGTAAGGAGCAGGACACCGCCGAACTGCTGATTCAGGAAACCGAGCGCATGAACCGTACCATCACGGAGATGCTCAGTTTTACCAGGCCTTCAGTGCTCAATATGAAACGCGTTGACCTGAAACAGCTGCTGGAAAAAAGCCGGTTCCTCATTGAGGCTGAGGCAGCAGAAAATCGTATCGCTATCTGTCTGCAGGCGGCCGATGGGCTGCAGCCGGTGCTTGGTGATGCCGACCGCTTGCAGCAGGTGATCATGAATGTGCTCATTAATGGCATGCAGGCCATGCATGAGGGTGGCACCCTGACCATGGGTCTGAAAAACGGCACGGACCCAGGCATGGTGGAACTGCGCATCACTGATACCGGATCAGGCATTGCCCCGGATCTGCTGAACCAGATTTTCTATCCCTATTTCACCACTAAGCAGGGAGGGACGGGGTTGGGGCTGGCCATTTCTCAGAAGATCATTATCGATCACGGCGGCACCATTGCCCTGGAAAGTGAACCCGGCAAGGGCAGCACCGTACTCATTGAACTGCCCGCCTGGAAGGAGCAACCACCGCAGCTTACTACATAGATACGGGGGGTAAATGTTTTGTCTCAGGCGGTTGCGTGCGCGAAATGTTTTTCCAGAAAGGCGCATTCAGCAGGGGTGAGATCAAAACGCAGTTCCGCCTCCTCGGCGACTTTATGCCGCACCTTCTGTGGATGTGCCTGCAGGACCTCTCCCATCCAGGCAATGGCCTTTTTCAAGTTGGCGGATTGGGGTTGCAGCGGTGACTGGTCACTCATGGTGTGCCTCGTTTTTTTGTGTTAGCGGTTGCCTGATCCCTGGAGGGCGGGTATACAATAGCGAAAATCAGGCCTTGCGGCAAGTTCCGGCTGTGGCATGAGATCTGGCAAGTCTCTTTTGTCTGCGACCACTGAGCCTGAATTCCTTTCAATACAGGAAAATCACTGATGGAGAGTTTGGCCGGTAATTTCCTTATTTCCACACCACAGATGCCTGATCCCCGTTTTCAGGAGCAGGTGATTTACCTTTGTGTGCATAATGAGGAAGGGGCTATGGGGCTGGTCATCAACAACCCGAACGCTGCGATCACACTGCTGGATGTGCTCAAAAATGCCCAACTTGGTGTTCCCGAAGGGGAATTGCCTCCGGTGTACATGGGCGGGCCGGTGGAGCTGGATGCCGGTTTTATTCTGTTTGACAAGAAAATTGAAGATCGGCATAGCGTGGAGATTTCTTCTGGTGTGTTTTTGAGCCGGGATACCCGTCTGCTGGAGGATATTTCCAAGGGGCAGGGACCGGAAAACTTTCTTTTTCTGCTCGGTTACGCCGGATGGGGCGCCGGCCAGCTGGAGGCGGAACTGGTCAACAGCGGCTGGCTCATTGTGCCGGCGGATGCGGATGTGCTTTTTCATACCCCTGATGCGCAGAAATGGCGCCTGGCTGCGCAGAAATTCGGAGTTGATATTTCGATGTTTGGTGATATCATCGGAACCGCCTGAATCCCTGCAATCCTGCCCGTGTCGCCTGCTTTCGCGTCGGCCCTTCCTGGGAGGGACCGGCGATTTTTTTTTAAGCACCGTTAACTCTGCCTGCGGGCAGACTTCACCCAACCTGTGCATGTATCATTGACTATGAACGACGAATCTCCCCGGTATAAAGTTTCCGATATTTACGCCTGCACCATGTGCGGTTTCTGCTGCCATGGTGAAACCACGGTTTCGCTGGATGAACGGGACCAGGAGCGCATGATCAAGGAACTGGGGCTGACACGTGAGGAAGTCCAGGAGCGCTACTGGCGCGTGACCGGCAATGTGGTGCAGATGCAGGTACGGGACGGTCACTGCATCTTTTATGATGATGACAAGGGATGCACCGTGCATGAGGGACGTCCCTGGCGTTGCCGGCAGTGGCCGCTGCATCCCAGCATGCTGGCGGATGAAAACAACTTCCGAACGATTACCGAATCCTGTCCTGGTTTTAAGCAAGGACTTGATTATAAGGAATTCTGCCGTATTTTTCAGGCACTGGTTGATCAGGGAGACACGGATAAGTTCAGTCGATGAAACTGCTCATCCCTCTGATCGGTAAAACCAAGGCCATTTATCTGGACGCGGGCATTGAGGATTACGCGGGCCGCCTGCGCCACTTTGTGCCGGTATCACTGCCGGTGTTGCGTCCCCGCTATAACAAAAAGGACGCGGACGCTGCCATCAAGCTGGCCGAGGCAGAGCAGCTGCTGGAGGCGGCGCAGGGCACAAGCATCCTGGTGGCGCTTGATCCCCACGGTATATTGCCAACCTCTGAGGAGCTGGCCGCGCAGTGCACCAGTTGGGAAGAGCAGGGAGCGGGCCAGGTCTGTTTTCTTATCGGTGGTCATCTGGGTCTGCACGACAAGATTCTGCAGCAGGCGCACTTTACCTTGTCGCTTTCCCCGTTAACCTTTACCCATGAAATGACCCGGCTGATACTCCTGGAGCAGCTCTACCGGGCCTGGACCATCAAAGCCGGACACAATTACCATAAATGACAGATATCGTACCCGTGCACCCTGCCTCCTTTGCCCACCCGTTATTTTTTTCTCACGCTTTCACCTATCCGTGCGCCGATCCCTCGCAGCTTGAGCCCCTGGCCGAAGCCCTGGCCGGTTTGCTGCACGAGGGTGATGTGGTGTTGCTGTTCGGCCCTCTGGGCGCAGGCAAAACCACCTTTACCCAGGTTCTGGCCAGGGCGCTGGGGGTGGGGGATGACCAGTATGTAGCCAGCCCTTCCTTTACCCTGATGAACGAGTATCATGGCCGTCTGCCCATTGCCCACATGGATCTGTACCGGCTTGGCGATGAGGATGATATCGAGGCTGCTGGGCTTTTAGACTATATTGGCGGAGGTGCTGTGTGCATCATTGAATGGGCAGAGCGGCTGGGCGAACTGACGCCCGGTTCCCGGCTGGAGATCCACATCGAATCTCTTGACGCACATACCCGCAAACTGTATCTGACCGCCTCTGGTGCGGACTGGGCGCAACGGCTGGCAAAACTGGGTCGTCAACTGCATCTGAGCACTGAGTAAGGCGGCTGTTCGTAAGGCGTTTGCCATTAGGCTATCTTGAATGATTGCTTTTTTGCCCAGTCTCTGCGTTATGCTCAAAAAATTATCCTCGGAATATTATACATATGCCCGCGGTAATTTTTTTCGCATGCCTTGACCCTGAATAAAAAATCTTATAATTCAAGGTACCCATTAGATAAAAGGTTACAAGAGAATGAAGAAAAATGTGATCAGGCTTGGTTCCTGCCGCAAGCAGTACACCCTGGATCAGGACAAGGCCTGCTCTCCGGAAACCACGGTCGCCCGGTTTCATAAACGGCTTGCCGAAAGCCGGCTGGACGTACTCAAGGAAGTTCGCAGAATTGATAACGGACGCCTTGATATTCCGGTCTATTTCAGCATCTGTGGTGAGGATGCCCGCCAGATTATCGGTAACAAGAAACAAATGGGCAAAGGCTCCACTCCGGCCCAGTCTCAGGCCAGCGCCTGCATGGAGCTGGCGGAGAGGTTCAGTTTTTTCAGCTTTCTGCGGGATGACACCAACTTTCTGGAAGGGGATTATGCGGCCATGGAAGCGGCCGGATATCCGGTGCTACCCGTGGAAACCCTGCTTGCCTCGGTACATGACACCAAATTTGCGCCTTCGCTATTACGTGAACTGCTGGCCGGACTGCCGCTCAAATGGACATGGGCACGCCGCCTTACGGATGATGCGGAAGTGCTGGTCCCGTTTTCCTGGTTTTATGCCATCAATGAATTTAACGGCACCTCAGCAGGCAACACCTATGAAGAGGCAGTAATGCAGGGGTTGAGCGAGGTGGTGGAGCGGCATGTGTGCGCCCTGATCACCCGGGAGCATCTGCAAACCCCGCGTATTGACCCGGCCTCAATAACGGATCCGGTGGCTGTCGATCTGCTCGCCAAATTTCAACGAAACGGTATTGAACTGTACCTCAACGATTTTTCGCTGAACACCGGTATTCCCACCATCGGCGTGCTGGCCTGGGATCCTGCCACCTTTCCGGAGACAAGTGAGATCGTCTATACCGCCGGCACCACGCCCGATGCCAACAAGGCACTCATCCGCGCACTTACCGAGGTGGCTCAGCTGGCTGGCGATTTCAACACCAGCGCCAATTATGTGGCCAGCGGCCTGCCTAAACCGCAGAGCCTTGCCGAGGTGGACTATATAGCCCATGCCCCGGAAAGTATTACACTTTCTCAGGTGGCGGACGTCAAGGACGCAGACATCTACCAGGAAGTGCAGAACTGTGTCTCCAGGCTCAAAAACATTGGCATGGAGGTACTGGTGGTGAACACTACCCATCCGCAGCTGCAGATTCCCGCAGTGTATACCATCATGCCGGCCGCTCATTTCCGCGAGCGGGCCATGGGCGGCAATGCGGTG
>DAIODL010000190.1:0-4530 GCA_036746815.1 Desulfobulbus sp. | reverse complement strand
GTGCTTGTGCCGCCAATGCTTCAGCAATGGTTTGCAGTGAAGGTGACGGCATGGGCGGATGGCGTGGCCGGGGTCAGATGCGGTTACGGTGGCGCAGCAGAATATCCAGACTGCGGTGCGCTGCCAGATAGCGGGCATCCTCGGCATAGGTGGTGGGATACACGGTGGGCACGGGTAAGTGATTCAACTCGCCGTCCACGTTGGCAAAAGTGAACATGCAGGAGTTGGACAGCGCCTTGGCCGTACGGTCACGGCTGATACGCTCGATGCTCGCCTCAACGCAGATGAAACTGTCGTGCGTATACACAATGCGCGAGGTGAAATGCAGTTTGTCGCCCATACGCACCGGATGAAAAAAGTTGATGCGGTTGACACCAGCCACAATCGAACGGTTGGGTGCCACCAGTTCGGAGCAGATGGAGCTCAGCTCAAAGGCACGGCGGATGAGGTACCCGCCAAAGATGGTGAAGGGCACGTTTTCCTGATCCGGATAAGTCCGCTCCCAGGCATCGGCTCCCAGGCGACCACACAGCACCCCGGAGAAATCAGGGGCATCCTGGGCCTGGTGCAGCGCGGTCAATGTCTCGTACTCGCTTCGGTTCGGTGGTTCGCGCAGCGCTTCCTGCTGCAGGCGGTATTCCTCCCTCCGGGCCATGGCCTTGCCGGAACGGCGTTTTTCAATTGCTTCTTCATAACTGAGCGGAGGCAGGGGCATGCTGTGGCAATCAGTGCCTTCACCGGAGCGTGCCACCATGGTGAAATAGCAGGAGGCTACGTGGTCCGGGATGCCATCAGAGTTCGGCTGCTCCATGCGGATGCCCACCTCCAGCGAGGTATGCCCGATGTGGTTGATGGTGGCGGCAAAGGTGAGATCACGGGTCACGTCGACCGCATGGCGGATAAGGATGTTATCGATGGCCGCCGTCACCACCCGGGCTTCGGGGTAGAATTGTTTGACATAGTTCAGGGCTGTTTCTTCGGCAACCTTGTCCAGTATTTCCAGGAGCAGGCCAAAACGTACATTGCCCGGCAGTTGTTCATCAAGCACCATGAAGCGCCGGCGCAACGAGCTGTCGGCACCCAGGGGCAGGGTTTTATGAAAAATGGTTTCACTCGGTTTTGTCATGGGAACACTCTATACAAAAAATGGTAAACTCGCTCTATGCATGCAACACAAAGAGCATGGGAAGCACTTGCTTACAGAGAAGGGGAATGTCGAGTGGAACCCATCACCGGAGATGGGAGACGCGATGGGCAGCATGGCATTATCCTGTTGTGCGCAACCATAGCCATGATTTTGCATCTGGCAAGCACCCTGACCCGTGAATTGGACAACCGGGGCAGGACACGCTGAGAATATTGAGCCGCACGTCAGTGCATGTACGGGTGAAAGGTTGTTTGGGGCCCATATTTTTATTCAGCGGCAGCGGGCGTGCAATACATCAGTGGGTCACATGATGCCAGCGGCAGAGCGAGCGTTCCAGCCGGTCAAGCAGGAGATAGAGGGTGAAGCCGAGCAGCGCCATGCCGGTGATGCCGCTGAACAGGGAGATGTAGTCGGCCCGGCCCCAGGAATCCATGATAATGTAGCCAAGCCCTTTTGTGGTGGCAAAGGATTCCACGAAGAAGAGAATGGCCACCGCCGTGCCGACAGATATGCGCAGCGCTGTCAGGATTTTAGGAAGAGCCGCGGGAATGATTACATGGCGGTAGAGCTGCCACCGGTTCGCTCCCAGGGTCTGCATGGAGTAGATATAGTTTTGGTGAATTCCGCGGGCGGCATCTCTGGTGGTTACCAGAATCTGGAAAAAGATGATCAGGGCGATGAGCGCGATTTTGGAAAAATTACCAATGCCAAAAAGGATGATAATCAGCGGCAGCAGCACTACATGGGGGATGGGATAGAGCAGGTAGATGAAGGGGGAGAGGGTCTTGCGCAGCCCCGGTTCGTGGCCGATCAGCAGTCCGAGCGGCACGGCACTGCAAACGCCCAGAAGGATGCCGCTACAGGCTCTGAACGCGCTGATTATGAAATCGCCAAGCATTTTGCCGTGCAACAGTTTATCGCCGAAATCGGCCAGCACCTGCCAGGGCTGGGGCAGGGCCATGGTGTTAAGCATAAGGGCCACAGCCTCCCATACGCTCAGCATGATGACGGCGGCAATAATGAGATTACTCCTGCCCTGCATTGCACTCCTCCAGAAGAATTTTGCGCAGCAGAGTGCAGCGTTCAAAGAACACCTCACTTTGCCGGTAGGCTGTCTCTCCGGCCTCCTGGTTTTCAATCTGCCTGATAATGCGGCCCGGATGCGTGCCGAGCACCAGGATTTTCCTTCCGAGAAACACGGCCTCTTCAATGGAATGGGTGACAATGACCGGCAGCACCTGCTTTTGCTGCCATACCTGGAGCAGCAGACCCTGCAACCGCTCCCGGGTGAGCGCGTCCAGCGAGGAAAGCGGCTCGTCCATGAGCAGGATATCGGGCTGGATGACCAGGGCCCGTGCCAGGGCGACCCGTTGCTGCATACCGCCGGAGAGCTGGGCGGGATAATAATCGGCATACGGGGACAGGTTCATCTCCGCCACTGCCTGTTCGACCCTGGTTGCGGTCTCAGCTCCGGGTGTTTTCTGCAGTTTCAGGCCCAGTCCAATGTTTTCGGCCACGGTTTTCCAGGGAAAAAGGCCGTAATTCTGTAAAATGGTGCCTCGCCGGGAATGCTCGTCGATGCACACGCGGCCCTTTTGCGGCTGCAGCAGCCCTGCCAGCAAAAACAGCAGGGAGGTTTTGCCGCATCCTGAAGGGCCGATGATAGCCAGGCTTTCACCGGCGTCCACCTGGAAGGAGACATCCTCCAGGATCCACGGCTGCGGGTCCTTGCCCGGATAGTCAAAGAAAACCTTTTCCACCCGGATCATCGGTTACTCTTGCAAAAAATCCTGGCTCACCATGGCGGCGTACGGCACCCGGCTGATACCTTTGCCGGTCAGCCAGTCCATCACCGGGGTATACATGTTCTCGGGAAAAGGCTGGGGCTGCGGGTAAGAGGGAATGTGATAAGTGGTGGCCAGCTCCGGGGGAATGCGCCCCTTCTCCACAAACAGGGGTCTGAATTTTTCCGGCTGGGAATTGATGAGGCGGACGGCCTGGCCGTATGCCTTGAAAAAGCGGCCAACATCTTTTTTTCTTTGCTCCAGCACCTGGTTACGGAAGACAAGCACGGTCTGGGACAGGCTCTCTTGGGCCTGATCATCCGCCAGAATGCGGATAGCGCCTTTTCCCTCCGCCACCGAGGCCAGGGGCTCGGGCAGGGTGGCTGCCTTGATCGCACCCGACAGGAGCATCTGCAGCCTGATAGGCATTTTTTTGATCTCGATTTTCTTGATATCGCCGGGTGCGAAGCCGTGTTCGGCCAGCAGGCGGTCAGTGACGTACTCAATGATGGTGGCGCTGGAAATACCGATCTCCACATTTTTCAGATCGGCCACGGTTTTCAGGCCCGAACCGGGAGCAGCCAGGATAACGAACAGGCCTTCCTGCGGCGTTTTCCCGAGGCACAGCGAGGTGATTTTGATCAAGCCCCGCCCCTGATCCAGCAGGATGGCGCCGACGGGGTCACTCAAGGCGCCGTCAATGGCACCGGCTGTCAGGGCGCTGTCCCGCTCAAGGGCGCTTAGAAAAGGCACCAGTTCCACCTCAACCCCGGCTTTTTGGTACGAACCTTCCTGCTGGGCGACATACATGGGTACCACATCTTCAATGAGAAGCGTGCCGATTTTCAGCGGTTCCGCAGCCTGCAGCGGCAGAGACAGGCAAAGGATGATGAGCAGCGAAAATACAAATTTCATTGGATCCCCCTCATAACGTGAGCACAATCCTGAGAATATACCGAGCAGGGCTTCTCCGGTCAAATCCCTTGCCGGAAAATCAGGGGATGATGTTTGTGTTGTTTCGAAGGAAGTTCGTATGCAACCATGAGCCGGGGGGCGGGAGACTTACGTTGAGATGTCGCTGGTCAAGCCTCGCGGATACGTACAGGTGCCACTGAAATGTCGCCATTTTCAATGGTCAGTTCTTTTGCGTAGTTTTTGTCGGACGAATTATCGGATGCGAGGATATAGCGTGTACCCCATCTATTCTCCCACTGATCCATTTCGTGTTTGTGTCCAAAAAGGATGACATGAGTGCGACCGTAAACCGTGCGCGCCAGAGCTTCTGCATCATTGAGTTGCATGAAGGGATCATTTCTCATGAAGGGATGGTGGTGGAAGAAAAGCACCTTGGTCGTATTTTGAGGTGCAGTCGTGAGAATGGTATCCAGGGCTCGAAGTTGCGATGGGCCTATTTCACCACACGCAAAGTCAAAGGGATTTTCTGTTTCCAGGTTGGAATCCAGAGCGATAAGCATCACAGACGACTTACCGTCTTTGAGCACGTTGACAACCGGCGTGGAGTCGCCCTTGAATGTTCCCCCTTGTTTCAAGGGTATGGAGAGAGATTGGTCGAAACGCAAGGCTCTTTCTTCGCTGTAG
>DAIODL010000189.1:0-4534 GCA_036746815.1 Desulfobulbus sp. | reverse complement strand
AGCGGCTGGTAAGACCACCCTTGCCGGTTGACTCCGTCAGCATACCCGGCATCTGTTCATAATCACGGCGGCCATGCGCCCAGTTGATCACGTAGGAGTAGAATAACAGCCCCCGGTCCAGGAGGATATAGAGCAGCTGGATATTGTTCACCGGCCCGACCTGCAGTTCCTCGCCACCCATTTTCATGCCCAGAAGCCGCGCCCCGGAAAGCAGTTCCTTGCCTTTGAAGGCTGTGGCGCCCGCACCGATCAGGCCGCCGATGGCGGAAAACAGGCCGAAAGAGGTGCCTACCGTGGCCGCTTCCACCCCCACCCCCAGTGCCGCGCCGCCGAGGGCTCCGGCAAGGATGACCTGACGGTCGCTCAGCCCGAGAAAGGCCCAGGTGCGCTGACTGAACAGATCTTCTTCAAGAATGGACTGCGGCGGCAGCTCGATATGAAAAATATTGTGCTTGAACAGGGCGCGGATCTCCCGCTGCGCCCGCTGTTCCCGCTCACTGACCCATTTGGTGAAGGCCTCGTGCAGCTTGTGGCGCTTGCTGCGCTCTTCCTCGGGCGTGCACGGCGTGGAGCGCCGATAGGAGAGAATATCGCGCAGGCTGTCGGTCATAATGGCCGCTGCACGCTGGTTGCGTACCTCCCAGTCCTCCTGAAAGGACTCCACCACCATATGCAGCACTGGCTCCAGGTCCTGATCAATGGACTGCAGGCTCTTCAACAGTTCGATGCGCTGGCGGTAGTTGGCGTGGCAGGAATTAAACACACGGATGGCGTTGAAGTGTTTGCGGAACTCGCTCTGCCATTTGCCAAGGTACTCCTGATCATCCTCCTTGGAGTTGATCACTGCCATACGCGGCGCCCCGCTTAAGCGCAGAATCTCCATTTCCGTGCGGTCCACCTGACGCACCGGCCGCGACCCGTCCACCACAAAAATCACGCCCGCACCCCCGGCCACCGGCGTGAGCAGCTCGCAGTCATCGTGAAAGTCAGGATCAGCCTGATGCGCGGCGATAAAGGCGGGCAGTAATTCCTCATCCGGCCCCTCATAGGCCTGCATCCAGGCCAAAGTCTGCCGTGGATTCTGGAATCCCGGAGTGTCAATAAAGCGGATGATCTCCTTACCGTCGATGCGCACTGGAAACGACTGGCACTCTACGGTTTCTCCAGGGATGGCGCTGACGCGGACGGAATCATCCTCCGCCAGGGTTGACAGGACCGAAGATTTTCCTTCGTTGGGATGACCGATGATGGCGAATACGGCGTTTTTAGGTTTCATGACGCGATCAGGGGAGTGGCGGACAGGCTGGCGTCGCCCAGGGTTTGCAGATATTTTTTCCAGATACCAAGATGAACAGGCAACACGGGAGTACACATGGTGGCAGCGCTGGGCTTACCGATCAGCAAAATGGTAATGGGTTTGGTCTCGCCCACCTCTCCACGCAGGCTTTTAAGAAAGGTGGCCGTTTCCCGCAGGGGCGGCTGCCATGCCTCAAAAAGCACCAGCACCTCGCAGGAATCGAGCACGTCTGCAAAACCTGTGGGCGGCGCATCCTCACCAAACTGAAGCACCTTGGGCGCCAGATCCGGATACCGCCGCGCCACGGCCGCGAGCAATTCGGGCAGCGGACAGTCGTCATACAGTTCCGCAGGGATGAGCAGAAGCGCGGGCGAGGTGGCGATACCTGCCTGCACCGGTTCCTCCACCGGCACGCACGGGGCTTTTTTTACCGCAGCTTTTTTCCCTTCCGGGCCAGCTCCTGCATCTATCCTGGTGCGGACAGTGCCCTCTGTTTCCAGATGGGGCACGGTCATTCGCCGTAAGAGCTCCCGGAACTGCACAGACACAAAGCGCAACCGCTTCAGGGAGCGCCGCTGCTGCCACCAGCCAAGCAAAAGCAGCAGCAGGCGAGGCAGCAGTCCATACGTCACCACGCAGCAGCAGAGAAAGGGCCACCAGGAAACCAGGTCAGCGGTGTGCAGATGCAGCATACCCTCTTTGAGGATTATCTGGCTGCCCTGCACCTGCGCAAGGCTCGGATAGGCCTGGGTGCCGATCCACGACCAGGGCAGCGCGATCCAGCGCACCAGATCCGCCACCACCTGGGGGGACACCTGCAGGCTGGACTGCCAGGCAAAGGCCATATCCGAAAAGAAGACCTTGCCCAGCGTAGCGCCAAGCACACCCAGGTTGAAGCCGATACCGCCGAGCTGCACCAGGATGAAGGCCGGCCACAGGAGCAGGACTGCCAGCTCGCGCCGTTTCTGGATATTGCCCATCACCGCGGCCAGATCAAGACGGTGCTCCCCGCTGACATGCCGCTGCCAGATCCTGCGTACCCAGTCTATCATGCGGATCATGCCGCGTCCCAGAAGAAAATACCAGCTTGAGGTTTTCATCGGCACCCGCCACAAAAAGCGGTAGAGCAGAAAACCGGCCTGTACCAGCACCAGGAACACCTGCACTACGACGAACAGTCCAAAGTACAGGGAAACGTTCAGAGGATCGGTGCCCGTATACAGGAGCAGAGAGCCCGCCGCGCCCGCACCGACCAGGACGCCCAGAAGCAGTTTCAGCAGACGCCCCACCACGGAAAGTTCCTGCCACAGACTGCCGGGCAGCACGGTGTTCTCCCGCCCCTTTTCCTGGCGAAAGTGCACCCGGCGCACGGAGAGCCACTGCCGCACCAGCACCTGCGGTGCCAGCGGTTCGTCCGGCTGCTGCTGAGGCGCGATCTTGGCCAGGTAGATGACCCGGTCGCGCTTGGCCAGAGCAGACTCGCCCTGCTGCCGCTGCAGTTCCTCGTCAAGCAGGCAGAAATAGTGCAGATCAATGAGATCGGCGATATTCCACAGACGTTTCACCCATGGACCTCCGGCGGTCGATATGCCAACACCACACTATGCACCACAGCGGGCCCTCTGCTGCAGGGCCAGATCAATCAGCACCAAAGCAGCCATGGCTTCCACAATGGGAACCGCCCGCGGCACCACACAGGGATCGTGACGGCCCTTGGCCTCCAGGGTCACAGAATTACCGTCGAAATCAACGGTCGACTGCGGCAGACCAATGGTGGCCACCGGCTTGAAGGCCACCCGGAAGAGAATGGGCTCACCATTGCTGATGCCGCCCTGGATGCCGCCGCTGTTGTTGGTGCAGGTGCCCAGGTGATCGTTTTTGCTGATAAAAGGATCGTTATGCTGGCTGCCGCGCATGCGCGTGCCGGCAAAGCCGGACCCAACGTCAAAGCCCTTGGTGGCAGGCAGGGAGAGCATGGCCTGCGCCAGACGCGCCTCCAGTTTGTCAAATACCGGCTCGCCCAGCCCCACCGGCACATTGCGGCACACGCAGGTGAGAATACCGCCGGTGGAATCCTTGGCGTCCAGCACTTCCTTGATGCGCGCCTCCATGCGGTCAGCCGTGGCCTCGTCCGGACAGCGCACAATACGGCGGTCAACGGTCTCACGGTTGATGGTCATCACATCGGGCAACGGCGCCTCAATATCGCCCACCGAGCTCACCCAGGCCACGATCTCCGTGCCATAGGTCTCGCGCAGCCATTTCTCGGCAATGGCACCGGCAGCCACGCGGCCGATGGTTTCCCGGGCACTGGAACGGCCGCCGCCGCTTGAAGCACGTATTCCGTACTTCATCTGGTAGGTGTAATCCGCATGCGAGGGCCGGGGAATGCGGCTCATGGCGCCGTAATCCTGAGGCCGCTGGTCCTTGTTATTCACCAGAAGCATAATGGGCGTGCCCAGAGTGCGGCCGAATTCAGTGCCCGAATAAATAGTCACCTGATCCGCTTCCTGGCGGGGGGTGGACAGATCACTCTGGCCGGGACGCCGCCGCGAGAGCTGTTTCTGGATATCCGCCTCCGTAAGTTCCATGCCGGGAGGACAACCGTCCACCACGGCTCCCACACCCTTGCAGTGGGACTCGCCAAAAGTAGAAACTCTATACAACGTGCCAAGTGTACTGGACATCAAACACTCCTTGAATATTCAATAATAGCATGGTCAGCACAAGCGCAGTGCACCGCAGATCGGCCTGTAGAACAGCAGTTTCACGGCAGATGATCCCACCGAATTTTGTCTGCTTGCCTTGTATGCAATTTCGTGTATTCTGGGTGGAATCAACCACCCATCGCGCCGGATAATAGCCTTGAGCGCCCGGAGCGTCAATGAAGATCACAGCGCCAGCCGCACCCGTGCCGCCATGCCGCCCATCCGCAAGATTATCCACATCGACATGGACGCCTTTTTCGCCTCGGTGGAGCAGCACGACCATCCTGCCCTTAAGGGCAAGCCGGTGATCGTCGGCGGCGATCCGCACAGCCGGGGCGTGGTGGCGGCCTGTTCCTACGAGGCCCGCGCCTTTGGTGTGCACTCCGCCATGCCCTGTTCCCGTGCCAGCAAACTGTGTCCGCAGGCGATATTTATTCGCCCGCGTATGGCGCGCTACCAGGAGATCTCCCGCCGCATTATCGCCCTCTTCCGCACCTACACGCCCATGGTGGAGCAGCTTTCCGTGGAT
>DAIODL010000188.1:0-4543 GCA_036746815.1 Desulfobulbus sp. | reverse complement strand
GGAAGGTGGCCTGGCCGATATCACGGAAGATGCAGGTGTTGTCAAAGTCGAAGAGCGCCATCGGCTTGACCAGGGGCGGCTGTGCGGCCACGGCCGACAGCGTTGCCTGAATCCGGGACAGGTTATCCGGAAACCAGTTGCCCTCCTGCAGGGGGGAGTCGGTAGTCAAGGAGGGAATACCAGAAAATGTCATCGAATGAGAACTATGGGAAATCGTGAAATTATTGGCTGTTTTCCGGTCTTACAGCAGACCGCTTGAGCCGTTTAGACATCTTTGCAAAACGTATAGATTAGCTGTATTTGCAGAAGAAGGGAAAAGATTTTTTATGTGCACCAAAAAAAATGCCGCCGCCCGCGGGAATGCAGGCGGCGGCTCGTACTTCAGTGATTACTGCGGCAGATATTTGGTCAGCGGGCAGCTTTTGCAGCCACTCATGGGCAGATCCGGGCTTTCATGGATCCGGGTGACAATGTCGGCCACGGCACGTTTTGTGTCGGGATAGAAATTTTCGCGGCCGATTTTGTCAAAGAGGTGCGTACGGTCAAGCACAGAGAGAATCGGTCCCTTGGCGTTACAGACGCCAAATCCGTAACCCGCCGCATGCAGACGATCCACCAAAAGAGCCAGCTCCTCTTCACCGGAGGCATCGATGTCATTGATACCGGAGGCGTCCAGCAGAATATAGCGAAGATCGGGCATGCCGTTACGGAATTTGAGAATCTGCTCTTCCAGGTAACTCGCGTTGGCAAAGAAGAGTACACCATCAAAGCGGATAACCGCGATATGGCGGCAACCACGCAGACGGTGCTGCTCAGCACTCTGCAGGGAGCCATCTTTGTACATGGACAGTTTGGCCACCACCGGACGCATGGATTTGTACAGGAACACAGCCATAGACAGTGCTACGCCCACCATAATGCCCTTGTCCAGGTGAGGCGCATAGGCAAGGGTCACCAGGAAGGTGATGATGGAAATAATACCGTCATGTTTCTGCGCATGCCAGGCATGCACAAAACCGCGGGTGTTAATCAAACCGATAACCGCCATCATGATAACAGCGGCCAGGACGGCCTGGGGCAGGTGGTACAGAAGCGGGGTCAGGAAGAGCAGGGTAATGACCACGACAATAGAGGTAATGGCGCTTGAAATACCGCTTACCGCACCTGCCTGCAGGTTGACTGCGGAACGGGAGAAAGAACCGGACACTGCATAGCTGGAGCTGAAGGAACCGATCATGTTAGCCAGACCCTGACCAATGAGCTCCTGGTTGGGATCGAGTTTCTGACCGGTTTTGGCGGCCATAGCCTTGGCAATGGCAATGGCCTCCATGAAACCGAGCAGGGTAATGATGATGGCTGTCGGCAACAGTTTCAGGCCAATGGACATGTTGAGTTTAGGGATAGTGAAGGTGGGCAAACCTTCCGGAATTTTACCGACGATGGCTCCACCACCCATGAGCAGCAGCTTGTCCGTCTTCAAGGCCGAGTTACCGACCTTCATGCGCCAGGTGCCATGATCGGTGGCTACACCGGCCGGAATGGCATTTTTGGGGTAGAAGACAGCCTGGCCATTCTCCATGGCTTTTTCAAATTTCAGCAGCCGCAGCTTCTGGCGGATTTGGGCACTTTCTTTCTGCTGCTCCTTCATTTCCGCGGAGACAATATCAATCTGGCTTTGCATGGTAATGCCGGGGATGGAGGGACCATGCCCCCCTCCGGCTTCTTTCTTCAACTTCTCCAGCTCATGCCCTTTATCGGCTCGTTCCGCACCCAGGTCGGCGATATTTTTGATGTTCTGATTAAAGTTGGTCACCATGGGCGCCAGTTCCGGCAGACGGATACTGGCCATGGGTACGTTCATATCCTTATTGAACCCGGTGAGCCAGGAAATCAACGTGGTGATGACGACGGCTACCAGCACGGCCGGAATTTTGGGATTGATTTTTTTGAGGATGACCATGATCGCCACAGCGCTCACACCATAAATCAGTGTGGGCCAGTGGGTATAATCAATGGCCGATTCCACCACCCGAACCATGGTTTCGTAATGATGCGGTGCGGAATCGACATAAACTCCGAAAAATTTGGAGAACTGGGAGGTAGCGATAATAATGGCCGCGGCGTTGGTAAAGCCGTTGACCACAGGATGCGACAGGAAGTTGACTACCAGTCCAAGCCGGAGCACACCCAGAGAGAACTGGAACATACCGACTAAAAGGGCCAGGATGATGGAGTAGGCTATGAATTCCGTGCTGCCCGCTGTGGCCAGGGGCTGCAGGGACGCTGCAGACATAAGCGACACCACCGCTACCGGGCCTGTTGCCAGTTGTCGGCTGGAACCAAACAGGGCGCCCACCAGAGGGGGGAGAAAGGCGGCGTAGAGGCCGAAATAGGCAGGGAGCCCCGCCAACTGGGCATAGGCCATGGATTGGGGAATCAACACCAGTGCAACGGTGATGCCGGCAAGCGCATCGACTTGCAGACTCTTGAGATTGTAGCTCTTGAACCAGTCAAGAAAGGGAAAGACTTTTGCAAGAATCATATCCGTTTGTCCATGTTGAGGTCATTAAATACTCATCAAGGTTTCAGCCAACAGCGACAGGACTCCAGTACTTCCTCATAGAGTGATGCCGCCTGGTACAAATTGTATGTGTCCAGCCGGACCAGGCCATCGATCAGGGTGAAAATCAGCAGTGCTTTTTTTTTAGCATCCACTGTACGGATGGAACCATCTTCCATACCTTTGACGATAGCCTGTTCAAAAAGACTGATCAGACCGCTGTAAATTTCTTCGAGATACTGCCAGCACTTGGGATTATCTGGCGCTATCTGATAATAATGGTGGCGGTGCAGCAGGAGAAACCGTTCCTCCATGATGCCCGCCTGATGTAGATAGAAGGTGATCGCGCCTTCCAGCATGTGCATGCCGGTATCGTAGTGCTTGTCCTGCAAGTGTTTCTTGAATTTGCCGACGAAATCTTTGTTGAACTTTTCCAGCACGGCAAGAAACAGGTCTTCCTTGCTTTGAAAGTGATAAAAGATGGTGCCTTCGGCGACACCGGTGGCCTTGGAGATATCGTTGATAGAGGTATCCCAGTATCCGCGCTCGGAAAAAAATTTGCTGGCCATCTGGAGGATGGCTTCTTTTTTCGTGAGTGTCTGCGTTGTCGGCATGGCAAGTGTACGTGTACGGAAAACTGGGGATGCGCGTCAGTCTTTGACTGAGCGCTCACTCAGAAACTCCAAAAGTGATAATCGGCAAAGGCTTTTGGGTCAATTTTTTTCTCTTTGTATCAAAATTTTTGATATCTATAGTAAAAGTTAATGAAATAAAGAGGTTGGGTTTGTGGAGGTTAGGAAGGGCGAGAAGGAGGATGTGACTCCATTAACGCCGCCGTTTGCGTGCGTGCCTTGCGGGGGATACGTTTTGAGATGTTTTTCTGGATGCGTGGGCGGGAGGTGCGGCGAGCACAGCTTTCTGGCGTTCACGGCTGTCGGTGTCTTTGGCCACGAAGCAGGGCTCGCCGGTAAACGGATTGATTTCGGTCCAGTACATGAGGGTGGACCAGGTACAGGGGGTAGGGGTAAAGAGCTGTACCTGACGGGGCAGGACATGCAGTTCGCGTTTGCAGAATTCCCGCAGATGCTCCATATCCGACTGGGTGCAGCCGGGATGGGCGGCAATCAGGTAATAGGTGAGGAATTGATCAAGTCCCTCGGCCCGAGTCAGTTTGCTGAAGAGTTCGCGGAACTGCAGTAGGGGCTCGATACCCGGCTTACCCATGGCTGCCAGAACTGCGGGCTCGCTGTGCTCGGGCGCTATTTTCAGCTGGCCTGAGACATGGTACCGCACCAGCTCCCGCAGGTAGCGGAGGCCATGCTGGCGGTCGGCCAGGATCATATCGTAGCGCAGTCCCGAGGCCACCGCGATTTTTTTGATACCAGGCAGGGCTCGCAGCTGGGCCATCAGCTCGATTAACGGGCCATGATCAATGTGCAGGTTAGAGCAGATAGTGGGGAAAAGGCAGCGTTTGTCGCGGCAGGCGCCCTTGGTCAGCTTTTTGGTACATTCAAAACCGTACATATTGGCCGTGGGGCCGCCCACATCACTGATCATGCCCTTGAACTGCGGATGAGCCGCCAGTTCTCTGGCCTCCCTGAGAATGGACTGAGGGCTGCGCTCCTGAATGGTGCGGCCCTGATGCACGGCAATGGCGCAGAAGTTACACTCCCCGTAGCAGCCCCGGTGCGTGGTAATGGCAAAGCGGATGGTGGTCAGTGCGGGCACGTTGCCCTGTTTTTTGTCCAATGGATGGATGTCGCGCTCAAAATTGAGTTCGTGCACCGCGCCCAGTTCCTCTGTGGTCAGGGGCGGCTGCGGCGGGTTATGCACCAGAAACCGGCTGTCCTGCTGCTGGGCGAGTGTGTGGGCCGTGCGCGCGTCGTTGTTGTCGTAAAAGGTGCGGAACATGGCGGTGAAAGTTTTTTTATCGTTCGCCACCTCCGTGTATGCAGGCAGAATCAGAGCCAGTGGCGGCGGCGT
>DAIODL010000187.1:0-4566 GCA_036746815.1 Desulfobulbus sp. | reverse complement strand
AGGATTCCCGGTAGGCCTGCGCTTTATCCGGGTCCAAGGCAAGAGAAAACATGGTCGGCCAGTCAAGGTCCTTGCGAGCTTTGCTCATGGCGTTGTCCCAGTCGATGGCACCTGGAATACCCTTGGCGATGTCTGCTGCATGTGCGGCAATGCGTGAGGCAATAATGCCTTCTTTCATGTCATCAGCATCGGGCAGACGCAGATGCTCCGCCGGAGTGACATAGCAGAGGAAGTCCGCGCCAAAACTGGCCGCCAGCGCCCCGCCAATGGCTGAGGTAATGTGGTCGTAACCGGGCGCCACATCCGTGACAATGGGTCCCAGTACATAGAAGGGGGCACCGTGGCACAGCTTTTTCTCCAACTGCATGTTGGCAATTATTTCATTAAGCGGCACATGGCCGGGCCCCTCAATCATCACCTGTACCTCAGCCTCCCAGCATCGCTTGGTGAGTTCACCAAGGATGATCAGTTCCTGGATCTGGGCGGCGTCCGTGGCATCGTGCAGGGAGCCTGGCCTCAGGCCATCGCCCAGACTGAGGGTAATATCAAATTCCCGGCACAGGTCAAGCAGCCTGTCAAAATGTTCGAAAAAGGGATTTTCCCGGTCACCTGCGACCATCCAGTCCAGGAGCAGGGAGCCGCCGCGGCTGACCACATGGGTAAGCCGGGGGTTGTTACGCAGCCGCTGCACTGCGGTCTGCGTGAGGCCCGCGTGGATGGTCATAAAATCCACCCCGTCTTCGGCATGTATGCGCACCACATCGAAAAAATCATCCACAGATAATTTAGACACCGCCTTGCCGTACCGGGCCACCGCATCGTACACTGGTACAGTGCCAATCATCACCGGACTTATCTCCACAGTGCGGCGGCGGAAGGTGCGGGTATCGCCAAAAGTGCTCAGATCCATGATGGCATCGGCCTTGAGCTCAATGGCACGCCGCACCTTGTTTAACTCCATCTCCACATTGCAGCAGTCCTCCGAGACCCCCAGATTGACGTTGATCTTGGTGGCAAGTCCGGCACCGATGCCTTTGCCGTGGATATTGGGGTGGTTTACGTTGGCAGGAATGGTAATGGTGCCCGCGGCCACCCCTTTCAGCAGCGTTTCTTCGCTGATATGCTCGTCTGCGAGAACGTGCTGCATCTGCGGGGTGAGCTGTCCTTTGCGGGCAGCGGCCATTTGGGTGAGTTTCTTCATGATGGGCTCCTTGTATTAGGTGGCAGAAAAAGGGGGACTGCAGAGTGTTTGCAGGCGATGTACCGTGGCCGCGATGTCCGTGGCACCAACGATTTCAGTGACCAGGCAGACAGTTGTGGCGCCGTGGGACAGAACTTCCTTGATATTGTGTTCCTTTATGCCGCCAATGGCGACAAAGGGCAGCGTGCTGTGGGTTACAACATGATCAAGATAGGTGAGCCCAACCGGGGCGCAGACATCGGCCTTTGTATGCGTGGCGTACAGCGGGCCGACACCGATATAGTCGGCTCCGGAATGCTGCGCAGCAGCAGCCTGCTCGGGATTGTGGGTAGACAGGCCGATCAGTTTGCTCGGACCGATCAATGATCGCACCGCAGACACAGGTAAATCGTCCTGGCCGACATGGACACCATCGGCATCTACCATGAGGGCGATATCCACATAGTCGTCGATGATAAGCAGCACTCCGGCGTCTCGTGTGAGCGCACGGATTTCTCTGCATTCGGCAAGCATGTTCTTAAAATTTTTATCCGGCCGTTTTTCACGGTACTGGATGACGCGTATACCACCTGCGATCATCTGACGGACAACTTCAACGTTGGTGCGTCCCTGTGAAAATTTTTCCGCTGTGATGCCATAGAGGCCCCGTGGTAAGGGCGGGGGGCTTTGCGACTGTGCCATTTTATATTCCTCGGGTGAAGGCAGCCGACACGTCTATGGATCTGTTTGCGGGCTGTCTGGTGAGCGGGGGAGGCTGTGAAGCGAACGAACTTTTTTTGTTATGCACGTGGAATAAAAAAAGCCGCTTGCCCTTCAGCAAAAGAGGGCAAGCGGCTGTAGAACTTTCACGTGCACAGACCAGATACATCCGGTCTGTTCGTGTTTTGTCCGCTTCCCTTCGCCGGTATTATCCGGATCAGGTTCAATGGGTCTTATCTCAGGCAGAACGCCACCCCTCGCGATATGTTATGCTATAAAAAAGTTGTGGATATTTGTCAACTCCGCGTTTAAAAAAAGAAATAATTTTGGAATGTTAGCTCAAATTTTCAGAAAGATGCAGCAGAAACCACCTGGGTGCTGTCACGATAAAATTTGTGTGAACCATAACGGCCCGTGAAAATTTTATCTGAGGCCCAGCCAGGTGATACATTCACACTGTGGTAATAGGTGGAACCCAGAGTGAAATCCGGGGTGACCATTGCCTTCAGCGCCAAGTTTACCGAATGCTCGAGAGCGTTGGTCTCCAGCGGAACATAGGATTTTTTGAGGAAGGTCCAGCTGAACTGATTGGGAGCCATGATCACATTGGCAAGGCTCTTCTTCTCCTCAATGGCCCGGTTAAGCGTTACATGCGCCACCGCGAGCTGCCCAATGTCCGGCTCACTTCGTGATTCGTGATAAACATTCAGGCTTAACCAGAGCAGACTTTCGACAAAACCAATAACCATAATCTCACTTTGGTATAGTGGATGTGGTGATGTCAGCTAGCGGTTGTGTGTACCTGCTGTGATGGGGAAAACTGACACAGCCGGCTGCACACAAAAACCGCTGTCTGAACAACGACTTGTAAAGAAAAAATTCGTCCTCACTTTTGCAATATTTTCCTGCAATTATTCTATGAATTATTCCTGTACCACATCTCAATTTTGGAGCAGGAAGCCTATACTATAGCATCAGTTAAACCATCAGACAAGCAAACAATGTATACAGCATTGGAACACTTGGATATTAAAGAAAAAATCGTGGCATTATTGTACATGGTATCTGGTATGATAAAATCAACAGTTAAACGCTTTAGATTGTGAGTTATATTGTTGATTTTCTGTTAAATAATGGCACCTATTCTAAGGTGAAGGAAGCAGGTAAGCGGCAGGTAAAGACAATCCTGTTTACTGGCACCAACACGGGACCAGGTGGCGAATAGGAGAGACTTTGGCTGTGCGCCAGTCTCGTCTTGCAAAAAAACATGGCTGTAGTAGGTTCAGAACAGTCTTCGTATTCCCATTTTTATACTTGAGATTCTTATGTCAGCAAAAATTATCAGCGGTGTTGAGACCGCCAAAGCCATTCGTGAAGAACTGACCCTTGAGGTCGCCGATTTGAAGGCCAAGCACAATCTGGTGCCCGGCCTGGTGACTATCCTTGTTGGGGAAGATCCAGCCTCCCAGTCTTATGTGGCGGGCAAAAACAAGACCGCTCATGCCCTGGGTATGCATTCCGAGCAGGTGACTCTGCCCGTGGATACCAGTGAGGAGGATCTGTTGACCCTGGTGCGCAGTTACAACGATGATCCGGCCATTCATGGTATCCTTGTGCAGCTGCCTCTGCCCAAACACATCAACGAGGGCAAGGTTTTGTTTGCCATTGACCCGGACAAGGATGTGGATGGTTTTCACCCGGTGAATATCGGCAAGATGATGCTGGGGGAACGCTGTTTTCTGCCCTGCACACCGCACGGCATTCTTGAGTTGTTGCAGCGCTCCGGCACGGAAACCTCCGGTGCTGAGGTTGTGGTGGTGGGGCGTTCCAATATCGTTGGCAAGCCCATTGCCAACCTCATGCTGCAGAAACGTCCCGGTGGCAATGCCACGGTAACGCTTTGCCATACCCGCACCCGTGACCTCAGTTTTCACACAAAACGCGCTGATATCCTCATTGTCGCAGCCGGCGTGCCCAAAATGATCAAGGGCGACATGGTGAAGGAGGGCGCGGTGGTGATTGATGTGGGCGTGAACCGTATCGGTCAGGCAGCCAGCGGTAAGGCCATTCTGGCTGGTGACGTGGATTTTGACGACGTAAAGGACAAGGTGGCTGCCATTACCCCGGTTCCCGGCGGTGTGGGCCCCATGACCATCACCATGCTGATGATGAACACGGTCCAGGCGGCCAAACAGGCGGCGGGACTGATCTAACCTAATCAGGTGATCCGGTGGGTGAGAAAAAAAGAAAAGTCTGTCCAACCTGTGGTGGCATTGGGGAAATCGGCTATTTCCAGGGGGAAAGCCGGTTTTTCATCACCCGTGAGGAGTGCCCCAACTGCTGCGGTTGCGGCTATATTGAGGAAGAGAACGAAGAAACACTGCAGGAAAAGCCTGAAAACTCGTCCAAAGAGGAGGATGACTGACAGGCCGGTTGCTGCCGGCCTGTCAGGTGTTTTTATTTCTTGCGGCGCTGCAGGTTGTATTTTTTCATCTTGTACTGCAATAAACTTTTCGTGATGCCCAGCTGTTCCGCAGCCCTGGCCTGTACATAGAAATTGTCTTCCAGCGCCTTGCGCACCAGCTTTTCCTCAATGCCATTGAGCACTTCCGCAAGGCTCAGGTTGTCCGGAATAAACTGGCTCAGTTCCAGCGTATTGCTCCATT
>DAIODL010000186.1:0-4569 GCA_036746815.1 Desulfobulbus sp. | reverse complement strand
CCCGGGCTGCCTGAAATTCCGTTCCGGCAATCATCCCGACCTGCTCACAATCCGTCCGGATGGTGCGGCGATCAAGATCGACCAGATCCGGAAGCTCAAAAAGAGCCTCAGTTTCGCCCCCTTTGAGAGCCGCCAGCGGGTGATTGTCATTGAAGAGGTGCAGACCATGCGGCGGGAGGCGGGCAACAGCCTGCTGAAAATTCTCGAGGAACCACCGCCTGATAACCTGATGATTCTCATTGGTTCCACCTCGGGCGGCCTCCTGGATACCATCGTTTCCCGCTGTCAGGTCATTCCCTTTGCTCTCCTGCCGCTTGCCCTGGCTGCGCAGGTGATCAGCGGAAAGCGCCCGGAACTGGATCCCGAACACTGCCTGACGCTCGCGGAACTCTCCGATGGCTGTCCCGGTCAGGCATTAACGCTTGACAGCGAAGGTGTGCTGGCACTGTACCAGCGGCTGCTTGCGGCATGGCTCACCCCGCCGCCCACCCTGGCGGAGCGCGTGGAGCAGGCGCTGCAGCTTGGGCAGGAGCTGGCTGAGGCTAAAGAAGGGATGCTGCCGCTGTTCATGCTGCTGCGTATCTTCCTGAAAAATGGCATGGCTGCATGCGCCGATGCCGGCTGTACCCATTTTTCGCCCGAGGTCCTGCGGGCAAGAGAACGCTGGAATTTACCGGAGTTCTCTGCTAAGATGCAGACCATTGATATGGCGGAGCAAGCGCTGGCACGAAACTGCAACCGCAATCTTATCAGCGATGTGCTCCTTTTAACTCTCTTTGACTGCAGTCCACCTTCCCCCACATCATGACCGACGTCGATACAGAATTTTCACCCACAGAACCAATCACCCCCAGCGACGGCGGCAGTGACGATTCCATCAATCTTTCGTTTTTCAAAATCCGTTTCCGCACCCTGGGACAGGAATTCACCGCCTCCACTCTGGAACACGATCTGCACCATGGCACAGTGGTGATGGTGCAGACCGATCACGGCCCCGAGCCCGCTATTCTGGGCGGTCGCACTGCGGGGCTGCAGCGGCCCGGCTGCGAACGACCGGCCAGCTTCCGTATTCTCCGGGCTGCCGACCAGCAGGAGCAGATGCAGTACGGTCAGCTGCCCCAGCTGGAGCAGGAGGCTTTTGATCTGTGCAGCGGTCATATCGGGAGGCTGGATCTGCCCATGCACCTGGTGCGGGTGGAGCGGTTTTTCAATGGCTCCAAAATCATCTTTTATTTCACCGCCGAGAGCCGGGTGGATTTCCGGGAACTGGTCAAGGCCCTGGTGCAGGATTTCCATGTGCGCGTGGAGATGCGCCAGATCGGCGTGCGCCATGAAACGCAGATGATCGGCGGCTTGGGCGCCTGCGGCCGGGAACTCTGCTGCAGCTCATTTCTCAATAAGTTTGATTCGGTTTCCATCAAAATGGCCAAGGCCCAGGATCTGCCGCTCAACCCCACCAAGATCTCCGGCCTGTGCAACCGGTTGTTATGCTGCCTCACCTATGAATACGAGACCTACAAGGTCATGAAAAAAGGTATGCCCCGGGTGGGCCGGTGCATGCAGTATGAGGGAAAAACCTATACGGTGACCCGCCAGATTCCTCTCCTGGGCAAGGTGGCCGCCACCTGTGAGGGGGAGGAACGGTTGTTTGCCGAAGCAGAGTGGCGGAACGCCGAACCGGTGCCCAAGGCCCCGAACCACAAGGGCCTGGGGAAAAAAGGTGCGGGAAAGCCTGAAAAAGCAAACATGCCGGCCCCGCCCGAGGAAACCGAAGACAAGTAATTCCTCACTTTTGTTATTGATTCCAGTTTGAGATGCGCATTATGCCAACCTACGTTACCACACCGATTTATTATGTGAACGCCATGCCCCATCTGGGACATGCCTATACCACCATCATTGCCGACACCTACAGCCGTTTCCGCCGCCTCTGTGGTGATGATGTCCGCTTTCAGACGGGGACGGATGAGCACGGCGAGAAAATCGTTGAGGCCGCTACCAAGGCCGGTGAGACCCCCAGGGAGTATGTGGACCGCATCTCGGCAACCTTTCGTGAAACCTGGCCTGTCTTGAACGTTGAGCCGGATCATATCATCCGCACCACCGACAAGTTTCACATGGAGACGGTGCAGCGCATCCTGCAGCAGGTGTACGAGCAGGACGACATCTACTTCAGCGAGTATTCGGGCTTGTACTGCACGGGGTGCGAGCGGTTTCTCACGGAAAAGGAACTGGTGGACGGCAAATGTCCGGATCATCAGGTGCCGCCCAAGCCCATTTCCGAGCAGAACTATTTCTTCCGCATGTCCAAGTATCAGGACTGGCTCATTGACCACATCAAGGCCAATCCGGAGTTCATCACCCCGGAGCGATACCGCAACGAGGTGCTCGCCTTTTTGAGCGAGCCGCTGGAGGATCTGTGCATTTCCAGACCTACCTCACGGCTCACCTGGGGTATTCCCCTGCCCTTTGACGACAAGTTCGTCACCTATGTGTGGTTCGACGCGCTGATCAACTACCTCTCAGGCATTGGGTATCCGAACAGCGAGATGTTCGCGACATACTGGCCCGTGGCCGAGCACATCGTCGCCAAGGATATTCTCAAACCCCACGCCATCTACTGGCCCACCATGCTTAAGGCCATGGGACTGGAACCGTACAAACGGCTGCATGTGCACGGGTACTGGAACGTGGACGATACCAAGATGTCCAAGTCGCTAGGCAATGTCATTCGTCCCCGGGAGCTGGTGGAGCATTACGGAGTGGATACGGTGCGTTATTTCCTGCTGCGGGAAATGAGTTTCGGTCTGGATTCCTCCTTTTCCAGCAGCGCCATTCTTGCCCGGCACAATGCCGATCTGGCCAACGATCTGGGCAACCTCTTTTCGCGGACGCTCAGCATGGTTGACAAATACGCGGCCGGCTGCGTTCCCGAGGGTGCGAACCATGCCCACTGCACGCCGGAGGACGAGGAACTGATCAGTATGCTTGCCGCCATGATGACCCAGTACAGGGACAATATGCAGGAGTTCAAGTTCCATCGGGCCCTGCAGGCGGTGTGGGAGGTGATCGGTCAGTTGAACCGCTACATTGTGTCCAACGCCCCCTGGGAGCTGGCCAAGGAACCGCGGTATGCCGACCGGTTGAAAATGGTGCTCTACTTTTTGTGTGAGGCGCTGTGGAAGATCACCGTGGTCCTGGGGCCGGTTATGCCGAAAACCGCGCTGGCCATGGCCCGGTCCCTGGGCATGGAAAAGGAGTTCGACACGGTCACCATGGATGAGGTCCAGCCCTGGGGTGTGCTGCCCGCGGGTATCGCGGTACACAGCGGGCATCAGCTCTTCCCCCGTCTTGATGAGAAAAAAGAGGAAGCTCCCGCAGCCCCCAAAACGGTGCAGAAGGCACCGAAAGCGAAAAAGGATGCCGAGCCTCTGGGCGAGGGATTGATCAGTTTCGATCAGTTCAAGACTGTGCAACTGAAGGTGGCGCAGGTGGTGGCCGCCGAGCCGGTGCCCAAGTCGGAACGGCTGCTGCGCCTGACGGTCAATGCGCCTGAAGAGCGCACTATTGTGGCTGGTATTGCCCAGTATTATACGGCTGAGCAGATGATGGGTAAAAAGGTGATCATCGTCGCCAATCTCAAGCCCGCCAAGCTGATGGGGATTCCCTCCCAGGGTATGGTGCTGGCGGCCAAGGAAAAGCTGGCCGATGGCAGTGAAAAACTGGTGGTCGCCACCGTGGATGGTGATATCGCGCCCGGCAGCCCCGTGGCCTGACCGGAGCGTCTGTGTTTCTTCTGCAACTTGAGGTAGTGTGATGTTTATGTTTGGTAATTTTCTCCGGGCACTGGCCGGGTTGCTCAATTTTGTTTTGGTCGCCTATATGTGGATCATTATCGTCCGTGCCGTGATTTCCTGGGTGAATCCGGATCCCCGCAACCCCATTGTCCGCGCTCTGAAACAGATGACCGATCCGGTGTTGAACAGAGTCCGCCGGGTGGTGCCGGTTATCGGGGGGATGGATATCTCGCCGGTGGTGGTTATCCTGGCACTGATGTTTCTGCAGAATTTTCTGGTGCCCACTTTGATTCAGCTGGCGGATCATCTGCAGTGACTGCGCCGGTATCCAGCTGACAAACGCAGAGATAATCCGCCATGGAGCTGAGCTGCCTGCAGGAACTGGATGACGGTACCGTGCTTCTGCGCCTGCGGGTGCAGCCGCGGGCGGCATCCAATGGAGTGGCCGGGCTGCAGGATGATATGCTCAAGCTGCGCCTCACCACGCCTCCGGTGGATGGCAAGGCCAATCAGGCCGTCATCGCTTACCTGGCTAAGCTGTGCCACCTGCCCAAATCCGCCATTACTCTGAAAAGCGGTCATCAGAACCGCAATAAAACCGTGATAATCACCGGCATGGATCGGAGCGCGCTGCAGGCCATTCTCGAAGCGCAGCTTGCCTGAGCGCAGGCGCACCCGCAGCCTGTTTTCTTATCCCCAAAACACGAGGGAGCGACCTATGAAAAAAATGATTCTGGCAGCGTTTCTCGTCTGCTCATTAAGTTCTCAAGCG
>DAIODL010000185.1:0-4577 GCA_036746815.1 Desulfobulbus sp. | reverse complement strand
CACTGGCGGTACTGGTGTTTGAGTTCATCGTCTCCGCCTCCCAGGGGTCACCCTGGGGACATACCATCCTCTTTTTCCTGCGGCTTTTAGTGGTGGGCACCTCCATCGGCATTGCCAGCGGTTACCTGCTGGGAGCGGGGCTGCGCTCCAACCGTATCCCTGATTTCCTGCGCAATGTCAGCACCCTGTCACTGGTGCTGGTCGCCTTTATCTGTGCCAACGCGCTGCAGCCGGAATCCGGTCTGGTGGCGGTCACGGTGATGGGTATCTGGCTGGCCAACATGAAAAACGTGGAGGTGCAGGGTATTCTCGATTTCAAGGAAAGCCTCAGCCTGCTGCTGCTTTCTCTGCTCTTCATTCTGCTGGCTGCCCGAATTGACCTGCAGGCGCTGATCAACCTGGGCTGGCGCACCTTGCTGCTCTTTGTTGTGATTCAGTTTCTCGCCCGGCCGCTGAATGTGTTCTTCTCCACCATGGGTTCCAGGCTTTCCTGGCCGGAACGGAATTTTCTCGCCTGGATCGCCCCCCGCGGCATCATTGCCGCCGCCATTTCCGCGCTGTTCGCGGTACAGCTCACCAAAGCCGGTTTTGGCGACGCCGGCCTGCTCAGTCCGCTCACTTTTTTTGTCATCATTACCACGGTGCTGCTGCAGAGTTTCACCGCAAGGCCATTGGCACGCTGGCTGGGAGTGATGGAGCCGGAGCCCAAGGGGTTCCTCATCATCGGGGCCAATCCCGTGGCAAGCGCTGTTGCTCAGGCACTGATAGCAAATGGCGTGCAGGTGTTGCTGGCGGAAACAGTACGCAGCAATGTCTCCACGGCTAAATTGCAGGGCCTGCCCTGCTATTTCGGCAACCCGCTTTCCGAACACGCGGACCGCTGCATGCCCGTCACCGGGTTGGGACGGGTGCTGGCACTCTCCTCGCATGAGACCATTAATGTGGCGGCAGCCATGTACTACCAGAATGAACTCGGCGCGGACAAAGTCTATGTTATTCAGTCTAAATTACGCAGGGGTGTGTCCGAGCGTATCCGCCTGCCGAGCTGGCGGCTGCCTCGCACCCTGTTTGGCAGCACCATTGCCTTCTCCTATCTATTCTGGGCACTGTCACATGGTGGCTCTATTCATACCACCAGACTGACCGCCCGTTTTAGTTATACCCAGTTCAGGAAGCAGCACAAAACACGGGTGGTACCGCTTTTCGCACTTGATCCCAAAGGAATGGTGCACGTATTTTGCTCGGAATCAGTGGTGGAACCCAAGGCGGGCTGGCGGCTTATTTACCTGCACCAGAACCGCTGGCTGTGTCCACGCAAGCGCACCGGTCTTTCTTGTTGCGATGAGGGACGCAAATTTGTTGATAAACAAGGGCTAAAGGTGGTTGAATAGCCCCGATGTTTATCGCCGGTCTGCACCTGACCGGCCCGGCCTGTCTTTCCAGTTTTTCCTGGAAAGACAGGCCGTGATATTTTTTCCACTATTTATTTGCCTCAGCACCGGCAAGCGTTTTGCGCGTGGCCGTCTTCAGGGCAGGAGGACATGATCATGGATATGAAAACCGTTCGCGCACATGCCCGTGAACAACTCAAAGGATTTTGCCGGGTGTGCCCGGTGTGTGACGGCCGCGCCTGTGCCGGTGAAGTGCCGGGTATGGGTGGTACGGGTACAGGTGACGCCTTCAAGGCCAACATCGACGCCCTGGCCAAGGTTCGTTTGAACCTGCGCACCATCCATAGTGTCAAGAGTCCTGACCTCTCGCTGACTCTATGGGGCAGGAAGCTGGATATGCCCATCTTAGGTGCGCCCATCACCGGCTCCCCCTACAACATGGGCGGCAAGATGACCGAGGAAGAATTTATCGGCGAGATGGTTGCCGGGGCGCTCATTGCCGGTTCCATCTGCATGACCGGTGACGGTGCCGATCCCACCATGTTCGACAGCGGCATAAAGGCCGGGAAGGACAACATGGGTGGTTCCATCGCCATCATCAAGCCCCGTGAACAAAAGGTGATTATCGACCATCTGCGGACCGCTGCTGAAACAGGCGTGCTGGCCGCTGGCATGGATGTGGATGGCGCAGGCCTGATTACCATGGCGCTCAAGGGGCAGCCAGTGGGCCCCAAGACCTCCGCTGAGCTGCGCGAGGTGATTGCCGCATCCAGGCTGCCCTTTATCGTCAAAGGCATCATGACGCCTGATGAGGCGGAAAATGCGGTGAATGCCGGAGCTGCCGCCATTGTGGTGTCCAACCATGGCGGCCGTATTCTCGACTCCACGCCGGGCGCGGCTGAAGTGTTGCCGGAGATTGCCGCCCGCATCAAGGGCAAGGCTATTATCTTCGCAGACGGCGGTGTACGCAGCGGCGTGGATGTACTCAAGCTGCTGGCCCTGGGCGCCGACGCGGTACTGGTTGGCCGCCCGCTTGTCATTGCGGCCTTTGGCGGCGGCCGGGAAGGCGTGGCTCTGTACCTGAAACAGCTTAAAAACGAGCTACTCCAGGCTATGCTGCTTACTGGCACTCAGGATGTGAAACGGGTTTCCCCGGACATTATCTATTGTCCGTGAACCCACGTTTGTTACCTGGATCCGCACACACGCCGGTTGTCCCGTCGGGGACGCCGGCGTTCTTCTTCTCCGGCTGAGCTCTCGGCCCACCAGTCTGAACCCCATGGATAAAACAGCACAATTGCTCAAACCCCATCAGTCTATTGATGCCCCATCTCCTTTGTACGTGGTGGGTGGTGGTGCGGCAGGACTCATGGCCGCGGGCCAGGCCGCCAGCAGGGGAGCATCGGTGGTGGTGCTGGAGAAAATGCGGCGGCCTGGCCGCAAACTGGCCATTACCGGCAAGGGGCGCTGCAACCTCACCAACATTGCGCCGCTCCCTGAATTTCTCAGCCATTTCGGCAAAAACGGCGCGTTTCTGCGCCAGGCTTTCAACCAGTTTTTCACCCCCGAACTGCTCGATTTTTTCGGGCAGCTGGGAGTAAAAACGGTGCAGGAGCGCGGCGGCCGCGTCTTTCCGGCCTCAGGCAAGGCGCCGGAGGTGGTGGCAGCGCTGGAGCACTGGGTAAAAAAATGCGGTGTGCGCACGCTTTGTGACACCAGCGTGGAACAACTGCTGGTGCGCGATGGACAGGTAACCGGCGTGCGCATTGCGGGACGCGATCTGTCCTGCAATGCTCTTATTCTGGCCACGGGTGGCGCCTCCTACCCCTTGACCGGGTCCACCGGCGATGGCTACCGTCTGGCAGAAGAGGTGGGCCATCATATCATCCCCATTCGCCCGGCCCTGGTGCCTATGATCACTGAAGGGCTACCCACAGTGCAGCTCGCGGGTCTTGAGCTTAAAAACATTCTGGTGCGCCTGTTCGTAAATGACAAAAAACAGGCGGAAGCCTTTGGTGAGCTGGCATTCACGGATTTTGGCCTGAGCGGGCCGGTGATGCTTACCCTGAGCGGCCGCATGGTGGACGCACTGCATGCCGGGCAAGCGGTACGGCTGCTCATTGATCTCAAACCAGCCCTTGATGAACAGAAACTCGATGCCCGCTTGATTCGTGACTTAAGCCAGCGCTACGGGGAAACCATGGACAGCGTGCTGCGCGGCCTTGTCCCCAGAGAACTGGTGGCCGTAGCGCTTAATGCCTCGGGCATGGAGGGCGGCCAGCTGGCCGGTACCGTACGCAGTCCGGAACGAAAACGGCTGCGCCACTGGCTGAAAAATTTTCCGGTGTCGGTGATTGATCACCGGCCACTGGCCGAGGCCATTGTCACGGCCGGTGGCATCGACACCCGCGAGGTGGACCCGCGGACCATGGAATCGCGCCTGATCCGCGGCCTTTATTTTGCCGGTGAACTGCTGGACATCCAGGCCGATACTGGCGGCTATAACCTGCAGGCAGCCTTTTCCACCGGCTGGATGGCCGGGCGCGCGGCTGCTGAATGCCTGACCGGCTCAGTTTAACAAACGAGGTATGCATGTTTCTCCCCTGCACCCGCGCTGAGATGGCGCAGCAAGGCTGGGACCAGCTGGATGTAATTCTGGTGACCGGCGACGCCTATATCGACTCCCCCTTCATCGGCGTGGCGGTCATTGGCAAGATACTTGCGCGGGAAGGGCTGCGGGTGGGCATTATCGCCCAGCCGGATCCTGCGGGCGAGGACATCACCCGCCTCGGGGAACCGCTTCTCTTCTGGGGCATTACCGGTGGTTCCATTGATTCCATGGTCGCCAACCGCACTGCCTCGGGCAAACGCCGCAAAAGTGATGACTACACTCCAGGCGGCCTCAACACTCGCCGCCCCGACCGCGCAGTCATCGTCTACGCGAATCTTATCCGCCAACACTTCAAAAACACGGTGCCGCTGGTGCTGGGTGGTATTGAGGCCAGCCTCAGACGCCTTGCGCATTATGATTTCTGGGACAATAAGGTGCGTCGCTCCATTCTCTTTGACGCCCGGGCCGACTACCTCATTTACGGCATGGGCGAGCACGCGGTGGTGGAACTGAGCCGCGCCCTGGCAACCGGCGGTGATGCCACCGGTATCCGGGGCCTGTGCTACGCGGCGGCC
>DAIODL010000184.1:0-4582 GCA_036746815.1 Desulfobulbus sp. | reverse complement strand
CCTTGATTTTACTTGGTAGCGGGGAGAGGATTTGAACCTCTGACCTTCGGGTTATGAGCCCGACGAGCTACCAGACTGCTCCACCCCGCGATGCAGACGGCCATTATACCCCATCCGGGCTGAAAGTCAATGGATTTATTTGGAAGCGTTCATTGCCGGTGTGGTGCTGCCGTCGATAACAGCGCGAATTTTCGCAAGCACCTCGGGCGGAAACGCGGTGAGTTTTCCCCGGCGGTTAACGCAGGCGTGCACCGTAAAGCCCCGCGCCAGGAGCGCTGATTTGCCCTCCTGTTCCCGGGTGATGGCATAATGGAAACGGCAGGTCAGTTTGCTTGCCTCCACAAGTGAGGCGGCGATGGTGATGAGCTCGTCGTAATGGGCGGGTGCCTTGAACCGCAGATAGCTCTCGGTCACCGGCAACACACAGCCCATGTCCTCGATAGTGCTGTAGGGCAGCCCCAGCGAACGCATCATCTCCGTGCGCCCGATCTCAAAAAGCCGCAGGTAGTTGGCGTTGTACACCACGCCCGCAGCGTCGGTATCGCCATAGATAACCCGGTAGGTGCAGGTAAAAACCGGCTCCACCATATTCACGCTGATGCCACCCATCCTATTCCCGCTCCAGGAACCTGCGGAACAATTGGGCTCCGGAATCAAGGCTGAGCCCGGTTTCCGCAACCGACGCCTGCACATTGGCCTCGGTGTAGCTGCGCCCTGAGGGATGGGCAACGCCCCGCGAGTCATACAGAAAAAGCGGCACCGGCCAATCCACATGGGTGCGGTATTCGATGGGCGTGTAATGATCCATGGTCACCACCAGCCGAAACGGCTCGCCGCGGCGCTCCATTTCTTCCACAATGGGTTTGACGATCCGGGCATCAAAGTCGGTCACGGCCTGCACCTTTTCCTGCGCCAGCCCCTGGTGCCCGGTTTCATCAGGCGCTTCCACGTGCACCAGCACAAAATCGCGGTCCTTCAGCACATCAAGCGCTGCCTGCGCCTTACCCGCATAGTTGGTATCCAGGTAGCCGGTAGCGCCGGGCACATTCACCACCTGCATGCCGCCGAGCACTCCCAGGCCTTTAAGGAGATCCACCGCGGAAATCAGGCCGCCGCTGATGCCAAAACGCGCGGACAACGTCTGCATGGCCGGACGCCTGCCCTCGCCCCACAGCCAGATGGCATTGGCCGTGCGTTTGCCTTCTGCAGCACGCTTTTGGTTGACCGGATGATCGGCCAGCACCTGCTGGGCACATTCCATGATGGCCGCCAAGGGTGGCACCTGCTGGTACGCTTGATAAAACTTGGTCACTTCCTGATCGGAATAGTCGTGGGGCGGCACAGTGCTGAACCCTTCGGGCAGCGTGCCGCGATACACCAGGAGATGCCGGTAGCTGACACCGGGATACAGGCTCAAGGGCCCGCCGCAGCAGGCATCCTGCAGTGCTTTGATAAGTTGATGACTCTCTTCGGTGGTGATGTGGCCGCTGCTGTAATCCACCATGATAAGGCGACCATCATCTTTTTTCTCCACATGCACCAGATTGCAGCGGAAGGCAAATTCATCGTCTGCCAGATCCACGCCCAGACTGGCCGCTTCCAGGGGGGCACGGCCGGTGTAGTAGCGCTCCGGCTCATAGCCCATGAGCGAGAGGTTGGCCACGTCGCTGCCCGGCGGATACCCAGCAGGCACCGTGCGCACCATGAGCATTTCCGCGTCCCGTGCCAGCCGGTCCATGGTGGGGGTGGCGGCCGCCTCAAGCGGCGTTTTGTTGCCAAGCGAGGGCACCGGCGTGTCGCCCATGCCATCGCCAATAAGCAGAATATATTTCATAAATCCTGGTGATCTCCTGGAGAGCTCACTCCTCTTCCTCAAGAATACGAATCTTGACCACCGGCGCTGTGACCGTTTCCAGGTGGCTGATTTCCTCGAGTGCCGCGCGCACTGAAGATTCTTTGGCCTGATGAGTGACAATAACCAGCGGCACGGAACCGGATTTTTTGCGCCCCTTCTGCAGCACCGACTCAATGCTGATCTCAAATTTGGTGAGAATACCGGCTACCGTAGCCAGAACGCCTGGCCGGTCGAGCACATTGAGACGGAAATAGTACGCCCCGCACAATTCATCCATGGGCGTAATCCGGCGCGGCCGCATGGCCTCGGGCAGATAAGAAAGTGACGGCACCCGGCCAATGGCTCCGCTCTGGATGTCGCGGGCGATGTCCACCACATCCGCGGCCACGGCGCTGCCGGTGGGGATCATACCCGCACCCAGGCCGTAAAGCAGCACATTGCCCACGGTGTCGCCCTGGAAATGGATGGCATTGTAGGCGCCATTGATGGAGGCCAGCAGATGCCCCTGGGGCACCATGGTGGGATGCACGCGCGCCTCCACATGCTCGCCGTGATTACGGCTGATGGCCAGCAGTTTGATGCGGCAGCCCAGTTCCCGTGCCAGTTCGATATCCATGGGTTCGATCTGGGAAATACCTTCCGTGGAGATTTCCCGGTGGGTGATGGGCATGCCATAGGCCATACTCATAAGAATGGCCAGTTTGTGTGCCGTATCAATGCCTTCCACATCATAGGTAGGATCAGCCTCGGCAAAACCAAGCCGCTGGGCGTCCTTAAGCGCGTCGGCAAAGGGAATGCCCTCATCGGTCATGCGCGTGAGGATGTAGTTGGCGGTCCCATTCATGATGCCCATGATGGAAAGAATGCGGTTGGCGACCAGACCTTCCTTGAGGGCCTTGATCACCGGTATTCCACCGCCCACGCTGGCCTCGAATCCCACTTCAACGCCCTTGGCGGCAGCGGCGGCAAAAATCTCGGGGCCTTCCTGGGAAAGCAGCGCCTTGTTGGCAGTAATCACGTGCTTACCCGCGGCAATGGCCTCCAAAATAAAGGTTTTGGCCGGCTCAATACCACCGATCAGCTCGACAATGATGTCAAACTCCGGGTTATTGATCAGCTCGCGGGCATCCTTTGTTAAAAACACATCTTTATAATGATCGGGCAGGTTCACCGCGCTGCGGTCGGCAATACCGGCCAGACGAATCAGCATGCCGGTGCGCCGCTCCAGCCGTTTCTGCTGTGAATGCAACACTTCCGCCAGCCCCTTGCCCACGGTACCAAAACCGATCAATCCGACTTTGATTTCCTTCATCTCCGCCGTCACCTCAAGAAAAAGTTATAGATATGGGCGGTTTCTACTCTCTTTCCCGCGCCTTGTCAAAAAGTATGCGGTTCCTGTCTGGAAGACAGTGCGCCTCTGAGCAGAAAAATCTTCAGCGGCAACCGACCGGCATTGCTCAATTCAACTCAATGAAATTCCATTCCTTTTGCCACTTATCATTTCCCCTGATCCATCCCATCATTTTTCGTGGCAGATTCAGACAAGGTACTGTATAGTCCGCAAGTCTATGAAGGGGCATTCATTTTTTGCCCCATATTTGCATTAACTTAGAACGTTTTCACTTAACCATGTTTTGAACCAGACAGGGAGGAAACCAGACATGAACATCCTTATTTTCGGACCCAACGGAAGTGGTAAAGGAACCCAGGGCGCAATTATCAAAGAGAAATACGGTATTGATCATATCGAATCCGGCGCCATTTTCCGCAGTCACATCAAGGGCGGCACCGAGCTGGGTAAGCAAGCCAAGGCCTATATTGACCGCGGGGATCTGGTTCCCGATGAGCTCACCATTCCCATGGTGCTCGAGACCCTGGGCAAATCCAAGGAAAAAGGGTGGCTGCTCGATGGTTTTCCCCGCTCCCTGGCCCAGGCCGAGGCGCTGGACAAGGCCCTGAAAGATGCCGGCATGAAACTGGACTCCGTGGTCGAGATCAAGCTGGACCGCCAGATCGCCAAAGAGCGTATCATGGGCCGCCGTATCTGTGCCAATGATAACAATCATCCCAACCACATCGCCTTTGACGCCATCAAGCCCGTGGAAAAAGACGGCAAGCTCGTCTGCCGTGTCTGCGGCGGTGAGCTCTCCACCCGCGCCGATGACCAGGATGAGAACGCCATCAACAAACGTCATGACATTTATTATGATGACAAGACCGGCACCATGGCTGCGGTCAATTACTTCAAGAAATTCCCGGGGTTCGTCTCCGTGGATGGCTCCAAGACCATCAAGGAAGTTTCCGCCGAGATCATGAGCAAACTGCCGTAATTTTTTTGGCATTGCGCAGAAAACCTGCTAAAACGTTCCCGTGCCTGTGGCCGGGAACGTTTTTTTATTTGGCCACTTCTTTTTTTCTTTCGTAAGGTTTTTCCATGCATGCACTCATAGCTGCGAAATTACAGCAATCCATCGCCGCCAAAGAAGCCTTTGCCAGGGCCGCCGAGGATGACATTCTCCGCCTCGCCGACTGGGTCCAGGCATCCCTGGAACAGGGCGGAAAACTGCTGATTTTCGGCAATGGCGGCAGCGCCGCCGATGCACAGCATCTGGCCGCAGAATTCGTCAACCGTTTCCGCATCAATCGCCGCCCCCTGGCAGCCCTGGCCCTGACCACGGACAGCTCGATACTGACCTCCATCAGTAATGATTTCGACTACGACCAGAT
>DAIODL010000183.1:0-4594 GCA_036746815.1 Desulfobulbus sp. | reverse complement strand
CCCTTTTTCCGGATTGAACCTGAGTTATTACACCGGCGACCAGGCAGACCACGTGCGCGAAAACCGCCGTCGCATGCTGCGGGCACTGGGGCTTTCGCACCTTATCTCCGTCAGGCAGGTGCATGGCGACCGCGTTATCTGGGTAGAACTGCAGCATCTGGACACGGAAGTTGATGGCTATGACGCCATCATCTCCACCCTGCCCGACACCAGCGTCCTCATCCAGCAGGCCGATTGTCAGGCGATTCTTTTATGGGCACCTGACCCAGGTCCGATCGTCGCAGCCATCCACAGCGGCTGGCGGGGCAGCGTGCAGAATATTATCGGTACCACGATCAAAAAGATGCGGCTGCATGGGGCTGTCGATCCAGCAACCCTCCACGCGGCCATCAGTCCCTCGCTTGGCCCCTGCTGTGCTGAATTCATCAACTACAAAACCGAACTGCCCACCTGGATGCATGCCTATCAGGTGCGTCCCCATTATTTTGATTTCTGGGCTATCAGCAAGGTACAGTTACAACAGGCGGGCGTGTTGGAAAAAAACATCAATGTCAGCAGGATATGCACCAAATGTGATCCCCATTACTTCTCGTATCGCAGAGCTGCGCACATAAACGGCGGCATTACCGGCCGCAATGGCTCAGTCATTGGTCTGCCAGCGGAGACAGCGAATCCTGCCTGAAAAAATTTATGGGAGGGCGGGAGTGTTGTTACCCCCGACGCACCCATTAAAACTCAAAATCGCAGATGATCGGTGCGTGATCTGAAAAGGTAACGTGAGGAATTTGAAAACTGGTCACCTTCAGTTCCGGGCTGTGCAGGATAAAGTCCAGCTCCCGTTTGGGTGACCTGCTGGGAAAGGTAGGCTTTCGTTCCGGATTGACACTGATCAGCCCGGTTGCACCAAGAAAAAGCTCCAGTTCGCGCGTGCCCCAGAGCACATTAAAATCACCAGCTAAAATCACCGGTCGATCTACTTCGCGCACAATCTTATACAACCGTTCGAGCTGATACTGGCGTTTACGGAACGTCAGCGCCAGATGCACGAGAAAAATCGTGATCTGCTCAGTGCACACTTGAATAACCAGCCGCTTAACACCCTCACTGAAATAGTGGAGGCGATGTTCGATAATCGGCATTCGGGTCAGGACCGCATTCCCCTGACTCTTTAATACGGGCAGCCGGTTGGCCATGGAAACGGTCCCGTATTTGCTTTCGCTGACATAATCATACCCAAGCTGCTGGGCAATCAGCTGCGCCTGACACGTCCGGCCGGTACGAAATGAGCCGCAGTCCACTTCAACCAGCCCGATGATATCGGGCTGCACACTGCTGATAAAGGAGAGAATCTGCTGGAAAACGTGATGGGAATGGCGCAGATACCCGGCATAGGGAAAAGGGAAATGGAACCGACCGCCGGTTCCGGTCGCATAACGGATATTATAGAGTAGAAAACGCACAATCCCCGCTGTCCCTGCTAATCTTTTGTTTTTCGCAGGCCAAACACCCCATGTTTCGTACTGCTGAAGGCAGGATTCACGCCATGCCTTCCCCGGGCACCGGAATGACTCTCACCATTCTGCTCAGGCACCACTTCCAGCGCACCGGGCGTTTCCGGTTCCACCACAAACCACTCCGACTGCACCTCGTCCGTACCTTGCATGGCCAGGTAAAAATCGTAGAAGTGCGCGCAATCCCGGTAATAACTTTTCTTTTTCAACCACTTGGGATCCTCACCTCCCCGGCTGCGCGCCACCTGGAAGGTGGAAAGGTTGATGAGCAGCGAGGAAATACTCTCCTTGGCCATGCGCTGCACGTTCAGCGGTCTGCCAAAAAATGTGTCCACGTCCTCGCGAAGTTTCAAAAGCAGACGATGAAATTTCTGACCGCGCGCATTCATGTCCGGCAGGTGGAAACGCGCGCACGCCCATGGAAGCAGCAGCGCGGCCAATATAAAGGATTCCGGCACCTTTACCTGCTCCTCGTCACTGGTGTGGGCATGCAATTTGTCCAAGAGCGAACAGACCCGCAACACCGATGCCCGCATGGCTTCCCCATCCGTCCCTTGCAGGGACTCCTCATAAACAGGGAACAAAATATCCCACACTGTAGTGCGCATGCACAGCTCGGCCCAAGGGCGGCAGGCACCGGACTGTAAATCCTTGAGGATCTCGTCACGGATGCGGGACGGCGGGCAGAGGCGCAGTTTATCCCGATGGCGCGCAACCGCGGCCAGGGTTTCGGCTTCGATGACAAAGCCCGTGCGTGCCGCATGACGCACTACCCGCATCATGCGGACCGGGTCCCGGGTAAAACGACGGTCCGGGTCCCCCACCATACGGATGATGCCGTCATTCAAATCCTGCACACCACCGGTGTAATCGATGATGGTATGGTGCTCGATTTCGTAAAAAAGGGAATTGATGGTCAGATCACGGCGAAACGCATCGTCTTCCAGTGTGCCGAAGGTGTTGTTGGCGGGCAGGACCGCGTCACTGCCCTCAATATCAAATTCACTGCTGGAACGCAGTGTCGACACTTCGATGATCTTGTTACCGCGGAAAAAGACCTGTACCAGGCGAAACCTGCGCCCAATGGTACGGCTGTTCCTGAAGAGCCGCCGCAACTGGCCGGGCCGGGCATCGGTGGAAATATCAAAATCCTTCGGGGTGCGCCCCAGATACAGGTCACGCACACCTCCCCCCACCAGATACCCTTTAAAACCAGCATCGCGCAGGCGATACAACACCTTCAACGCCTCGCGGTCCAACATGCTCTCGCGAATAGGATGCTCAGATTCTTCAAAAATTCTGGCCGCAACCGTCGACGCCGGGATGCTGTCGCTGGGGACATTCGGTCCCGCTGCCTGTTCTGTCATAGCGCCTGACGCTTCCGTCCGCGCCATTTCTTCAGTCATACCATGCTCTTTCGTATCAGACTTGGGGAACCCGCTCCTTGTATACCGATTCCGCCGCCTCGACAAAACGATCAAAAATCTCCTTCACCGAAAGAATCTCTTTCATTTTGAAGGTATTGGCGCCAGAAAACACCAGTCCGTTTTCCACATCACCTTTCAGGGAACGGATAAGGCGATCGCTGATGCAATATTTATGATCGCATTTTTTCAGACATTTATAGGGGCATTCTTTGGTGGTGATATTCTCTCCACCAAGCATCTTGTCCACAAAAGGCGTTCTGATAGCACGTCCGGGCATACCCACCGGGGAAGTCACCTGCACAATATCTTCCTTGTTGGCATGGAGATAGGCCTGTTTGAACTCCTCAGATACCGAACATTCCTTGCTCAGCACAAAACGGGAGGCAATCTGTACGCCGTCCGCGCCATATTCATCCATCATCTCCGCCATCTCATAACCGTCGGTAATGCCACCAGCCGCGATAAGCGGAATTTTGGAGATGACCTTGCGGATTGAGGGAAACAGTTCGCGCAGCGGAGTAAGTGTGCCCAGATGCCCGCCCGCTTCCGTAGCCTCGACAATAACCGCGGCCGCGCCCAGCTTCTCGGCCAGCTTGGCCAATCCCGGCGAGGAGACAATGGAGACTATCGGAATATTGAATTTTTTCCCGATCTTAAAGATATCGCGGGAAAAACCGGCGCCGGTGATGATCATATCCGCACCTGCCTCAATAGACCCCATGACCAGCTCGTAAAAGTCCCGCATGGCAAACATGATGTTCACCGCAATCACGCCGCTGGTGGCCTTTTTCGCCTTACGGATATCCTCCTGCAGTTCCGGCACCGGCAAACCTGAGCCGCCGATGGTGCCAATACCACCGCATTCGGCCACAGGTACTGCCAGATCGGAGGTGGACACACGTATGGACATTCCCCCCTGGATGATAGGAATCTTGGCAATAAGAGAACCAATTTTCAGTTCAGGCAACTTCATGCAATCCTCATTTTCAAATCAAATATTCTTCGGATAATTTGACAGTATTCTATCACTCAACCAACCAACAGCGCCACAATAACGTACGAGCCTCTGTTACAGGCCTCTCCGAGCCACGAACAGACCATACGATACATACAAACAGAAATGGTCATTTTGTATAATACCATAACATGCCCACAACAGCTTGACTTTTCACCTCTTTTACGGGTACATTTTATAATTTTTCTTGGCACTTGTTTGCAGACCGGAGCCTGGCGGCTGGCCACTCCGTAGAATAAAGGAGTTTCTTTTGAAAATTCAAGCTATTAACGGCTTCAAAGATATCATGCCGGAAACAGCCGTCCTGTGGCGTTTCATCGAACAACGCGCACGGGAGACCTTTGCACGCTTCGGCATGCAGGAAATCAGACTGCCAATTCTGGAAAAAACAGAACTGTTCGTCCGCTCCATCGGTGAGTCCACCGACGTGGTGGAAAAAGAAATGTACACCTTTGCCGACCAGGGGCTGACCATGCGCCCGGAAGCAACGGCCTCCATGATGCGCGCGTTTATCGAACATGGTATGCACGTCCAGCAGCCCGTGCAACGTCTCTTTACCATTGGTCCCATGTTTCGCCACGAGCGCCCACAAAAAGGGCGGCTGCGGCAGTTTCACCAGATAGACGCGGAAATCATTGGCG
>DAIODL010000182.1:0-4641 GCA_036746815.1 Desulfobulbus sp. | reverse complement strand
CAACTTGCGGGAGCGGGACTGATCGTTACCGACTTTGGCGGTGTCGCGGCTAATCCACAGCTCTCCAAGGCACGTGAAGGCATTGAGCCCGCCAGAAGCACGGACTGCGAGGTGATCGTGGCCGTGGGTGGCGGTTCGGTGCTGGACACGGCCAAGGCTATTGGCGCGGGCGCGCTCGTGGCGCATGATGTCTGGAAATTTTTCATCGGCAAAAAAGGCATTAAAGGTAGTCTGCCGGTAATCACGGTGCCAACTATGGCGGCCTCCGGCTCGGAACTGAATTCCGGCATGGTGCTCACCAACGAGGAAACCCACGAAAAATTCGGCTTCGGTCACCGCCTCCTTTACCCCAAGGTTTCCATCCTTGATCCGGAAAACACCTTTACTGTGCCCCGCGATTACACGACCTACGGTGCGGTGGACGCCTTCAGTCACGTGCTGGAATTCTACCTGAGCACTAAAGAACCCGGCACCTTTCTCCAGGACCGGCTCATGGAAAGTGTGATGGCGACCTCCATGGATGCCTGCGGCCGTGCGCTTGTTGATCCCCGTGATTACGACGCCCGCGCCGATCTCCTCTGGTCCGCCTCTCTGGCCTTGAGCGGAGTGACGGCAGCGGGACTGGGACGCGTGGAATTTCCCATGCACCTCATCGAGCATTCTTTGAGCGCACTCTATAACGTGCCCCATGGCGCGGGACTGGCCGTGGTCATGCTGGGCTGGCTGAGGGAACACCAGGAAAGCCATACCGCCCGCATCGCCCAGCTGGGCAGGCGGCTGTTTACGGTGCAGGCGACAGATGATCAGGCAGCGGCGCGGGAAAGCATCTTTCACCTCGCGCAATGGCTGCACTCCACTCAGGTGCCCACCTCACTGACGGCCCTTGGCATCAATGCCGCGGCCATCCCGGCAATCAGTGCCAACACCCGGGGGCTGGCACGCGTCTGGCGTCTGTCCGCCTACACGCCGGAGCGGGTGACGGCTATCCTCGAGCGCTGCCTGATCTAACGCCGACAACACTTTTCGCACACCGCCAGTCCCAAGAGAAAATGTTCTTTCTCCATGACATTCCAAGGTCGATACGGTAAAGTGATAACGGTCTGCTTTTCATCGATTTTCAATGGGGTCACGCGCGAAGATGAACCAAAAGATTCCGGCAGGACAACCTGTACCGCCCGAGTGGTTGAGCTCCTTTGACCGCTACCTGATCAACGAAGGCACCCATGAACGTTCGTATGAAAAACTCGGTGCCCACCTGGTTTCCTTTGATGGTGTACAGGGCGTTGCCTTTGCAGTGTGGGCGCCCAATGCTCACCGTATTGAGATTATAGGCGATTTCAATAACTGGGATGGCACCAATCATTCCATGAATTCCTCCGATACCGGTATCTGGACGCTGTTTATTCCCGGTGTCAACGAATACGATATTTACAAATTCCGTATCACTACGCCCAGCGGTGAACTCTGCGACAAGGCCGATCCCTACGGTTTTGCCATGGAGCTGCGTCCCCGCACCGGCTCGGTGGTTACGGATCTGTCCCACTACACCTGGCAGGATCAGGACTGGATGGCGAACCGCCAGCACCCGCAGGCGCTGAACGCGCCCATCACCATCTATGAGGTGCACCTCGGTTCCTGGAAAAAAATACCGGACAAAAAATGGGGCCTTCGTTATCTCAGCTACCGGGAACTGGCCGACACCCTGATTCCCTATGTTGTAGATCTGGGCTATACCCACCTGGAACTCCTCCCCATTGCCGAGCATCCTTTTGATGGCTCCTGGGGGTATCAGGTGCTGGGCTTTTACGCACCAACCTCCCGCTATGGCACGCCCGAAGATTTCATGTACTTCATCGACCAGTGCCATGCCGCCGGCCTGGGCGTGATTCTCGACTGGGTGCCCGCGCATTTTCCCAAGGATGGCGCCGGTCTGCATCTTTTTGACGGAACCCATCTTTATGCCCACGCCAACCCCATGCAGGGTGAGCACCGCGACTGGGGCACCATGATCTTCAACTACAGCCGCAACGAGGTGCGCTCCTTCCTTATCTCCAACGCCCTGTTCTGGCTCGATAAATACCATATCGACGGCCTGCGCGTGGACGCAGTGGCCTCCATGCTCTATCTCGATTACTCACGCGAGGAGGGGCAATGGATTCCTAACGAGTATGGCGGCCGCGAAAACCTGGCCGCCATCAGCTTCCTGCGTAAGGTCAATGAGGTGGCGCACGGCACCTTTCCCGGTATCCTCACCATTGCCGAGGAATCCACCTCCTGGCCCATGGTCAGCCGTCCCACCTATCTGGGAGGGCTGGGCTTCAGCCTCAAGTGGAACATGGGCTGGATGCACGACACTCTGGACTACATGGCCAAGGACCCGCTGTACCGCCGCTTTCACCACAACGAGATGACCTTCGGCATGCTCTACGCCTTCCACGAAAATTTCGTGCTGCCTATCAGTCACGACGAAGTCGTACATGGCAAAGGCTCGCTCCTGGGCAAGATGAGCGGTGACGAATGGCAGAAGTTTGCCAACCTGCGGGCATATCTCGGGTTCATGTGGAGCTATTCCGGGAAAAAGCTACTGTTCATGGGCTGTGAATTTGGCCAGTGGCAGGAATGGAACTACAACACCGGCCTTGAATGGATGGCCTTGAACGCTCCCCAACACAAGGGACTGCAGCGGCTCATGCGCGACCTTAACCAAGTTTATCGCTTTGAACCGGCGCTGCATGAGGTTGATTTCGACTGGAACGGTTTCCAGTGGATTGACGCCAACGATTCGGACGATTCGGTGTTTTCCTACCTCCGCTTCTCGAAGCACCGGGAGGACAATATTGTTATCGTCTGCAACTTTACCCCGGTGGTCCGGCGTGACTATCGCATCGGCGTGCCCCTGGCCGGAACGTACCGGGAAATGATCAACACGGATCTCGGTATATATGGTGGCAGTGATGTGAGTAACGGGCCAGCCCTCCATACGGAGGATGTGGCCAGTCATACCTTTGCTCAAAGTCTTTCGCTCACCCTGCCGCCCCTGGCAACACTCATGCTCAAGATATCACCCAATCCGTAATTACTGACCCCTGGAGCCCTCTTTTATAAATTCAACCCCATCACACATGCTATGAAATTTCGTCTGATCCTCGTCTCGATTGTCGGCGTTGCCGCGTACATAGTGCTCGCCAATTTCAACAGCAAAATGATCAAAGAGGCTTCCGTTGACACCCCGAAAATACCGGTGACAACGCAGTCCCACACTCCACCGCCTTCGGTCATTCATAAAGCCACGCAGCCGGAGGCCAAACCCGCTGCAGAAACGCAACCGCAGCAGCTCGCCGCCGCAGTACCGGCTGCACCTTCGCAGTTGCAGAAACTGCAGCACGAACTGGAAGGCAAAAACCAGCAGATTCAGCAACTCATTGACGCACAGGAAGGCATCAAGGTCCATTATGAGAAGATGCTGACCGATCTGACGGTGAAAAATCAGGATACCGCGCAGCTGTCCAGCAAACTGAAGGATCAGGAAACCCAGATCAAGGCGCTGATGGATAACAATCAGCAGCTCAATAAGGATCTGGCCGCGGGTAAAACCGCTCTGGCGAGCGCCATGGCTGCTTCCCAGAAGGGCTTGAGCGATAAAGAGGCCGAGGTTTCCCGGCTGCAGCAGCAACTCAAGGATCAGGCAGCCCAGGTACTGCAGCAAAAGCAGGAAAATCAGACACTGCAGGCACAGGCTCAGCAGCTGCTGGCCGATCAGAAAACCAAGGCTGACAATGCCCAGGCCAGCGAGGAGCTGCAGCAGATGCTCCTGAAAAAAAATCAGCAGATTGTGGCGTTAACCAAAGACAATCAGGACAGCAAGGAACAACTGGGTACGGTTACCACGCAGCTGCAGGAAGCGCAGCAGGCACTGGCCACCGCCACCAAGCAGGCCAGCCAGGAATTGAAACAGGCCGCGGACCAGAAAGATCAGCAGATTGCAGCCCTCACCAAACTTGACGAAGAAAGCAAAGCTCAGGCAGCTGCAATCACCAAACAGCTGCAGGAGGCCCAGCAGGCCCAGGCTGCCAGCGCACAGACCATAAAGGAGCTCAATGGAAATCTTGCGGCCAAGGATCAGCAGATCACAGAACTTGGGACAAAGGCCGCCGAAACTGAAAAATTGCTGACTGAAAAAACTTTGGCACTGGACGAAGCACAGAAATCTCTCCAGGCTCTGCAGCAGCAGGCGGCAACACAGCAGCAGGCGCTTGAAGAATCTCAGAAACAGGCCAGCACTGCCCAGGCCCAGGGAACTCAGCTGCAGGCCGCTGTACAGCAGGCCCAGCAACAGCTCGACAGCCTGAAAAACGAGAAAATTGGGCTCACCAGCCAGTTACAGGCACTGCTGCAGGAAAATAAACAGCTGCTGGACGTCAAATCTACTGCAGACGAGCAGAAAGCAGAGCTCAATGAAGCCAAACAGCAGCTCGCTGATCTAACGGAAGTAAAAAAACAGAATGAAGAGCTCGATAAGCAGCTCCAGGAAAAGAGTGCTGCCGCACAGGAGGCCGCGCAAAAGGTTGCCGACCTGACCAGCCAAGTAGAAGCGTCGGCCAAAGACAAGGAGGCCTGGGAAGCCACCAAAACTGATCTCAG
>DAIODL010000181.1:0-4656 GCA_036746815.1 Desulfobulbus sp. | reverse complement strand
GGGCAGCGGCCTGCTGTTTTTTGATGGCGGCAAGCGCCGTATCAAAGGCAGCCTGATCGGTCTTGAAGGCCTCCGCATCCGGGCCCACGCGCAGAATGGTGATGGATTTGATGGAGTCGCCACGATCAATCCTGTTCACCACATCCTGTCCCTCCACCACATGGCCAAACACGGTGTGCTTGTCGTCCAGGTGCGGGGTGGGCACATGGGTGATGAAGAACTGGCTGCCGTTGGTGTTGGGGCCGGCGTTGGCCATGGAAAGCACGCCTGGGCTGTCGTGACGCAGGCCGGGGTCAAATTCATCGGGGAAGGTGTAACCCGGACCACCAGTACCGTTACCCAGCGGGTCGCCGCCCTGGATCATGAAATTGGGGATGACCCGGTGAAAGGTGAGACCATTGTAGAAATGGTGCCCCAGCGGCTGGGCGGAACCGCCCAGATGCAGGGTGCCTTCCGCCAGGCCGACGAAGTTGATCACGGTGAGAGGCGTCTTTTTATAGAACAATTGTAAGAGAATATCGCCCTTACTGGTGGCGATTTTGGCATACAGTCCATCTTTCAAGGCCATGGGTTGTCCCCCGTTTGTAGGTTGTGTATTGGATGTTTTTTGTTTGTTGGATTTTTTGTTTGCTGTCTTTTTTTGGGTGGTGCTGCTTTTTTTGGGCAGAACCGATTTATTCCTGCTCACAACAGATGTGTTGTCGGCGGATTGACTGGGAGCAGCCGCAACAGGCTGTCCTGCAAAGATGATCACGATGGCTAAAAACAGCAACGGCAACAGCCTGGTCATGGATGTCTCCGAAAAAAGAAAACACGCATTTACTCCCACAAGTGACGCATGGAATGTGGCTGGAGCCGCGTGCAATGCGTCCTCGAACTGCAACGAGTTGCTTACTTGGATGCCTTGTTTTTGTCAATTAAAAAGGGGGGATGAACCAAGGCTATAGAGGGCGTGCGGGCTCGCTGTGTCCCAGCGCTGCAGACAGGCAGGATGCCTCTGTGGCGCTCATCCCTGATTCCCTGTATTCGGGCTTGACGTTGACAGGACTCCTTTGTTAAATAGATAGATTTTTGTGCTGTATCATCAATGACTCCGGGAGGCTTGCGAACACCTTGCTGTATCTGCTCTACAGTACCTTGGGCTATGCGCTGTATGCGCTCCTGGTGCTGTTGTTGCCGCTTACCCGGTTCGGCGGTCGTTACAGTGAAAAGCTGGAGCAACGGCTGGGTTGGTATCCGTCTTCGCTGCGGCCGGAAAGTCCGCAGCGTTTTTGTATCTGGATTCATGCCTCCTCGGTTGGTGAAGTCCAGGCCGCTCTTATTCTTATTGAAGCGCTGCTCCACATAGATCAAAGCGTGCGGATCGTGTTGTCGACCACGACCGTGCAGGGGCAGAAAATCGCTCTTGGCCGGTTGAGCACCGGGATAGCCTGTGTGTTGGCGCCCCTTGATGTGCCACCTGCAGTGCATCGGGCCTGCCGATTTTTCCATCCAGATCTGTATATCGGTCTGGAAACGGAGCTGTGGCCGGTGCTGCTCGGCATGCTCGCGAAGTTGGGCGTTCCGAAACTGCTCCTCAATGGTCGGCTTTCCGAGCGTTCCTGTAGCGGCTACCTGCGCTTCCGTTCTTTTTTTCGTCCCCTGGTCGCCGGGTTCAGGGCCCTGGCTGTGATCACCCCTGCAGATCGTGAGCGTTTTATCCGTCTGGGTGTTCCTGCGGAGAGGGTCGTGGCCTGTGGCAACCTCAAGTATGATATGCCGGCGGATAATGGCGCAGAAAAGCGTGCAGCATTGCGCCGCCGCCTGGGAGTGGATCAGCAGGACGTGTTTATCTGCGGTTCTACCCACGAACATGAGGAAGAACTGCTGTGGCTGGTGGTGCGGAAATTGTCCGCCGACTGGCCGCTGTGCTGGGTGGTTGCGCCCCGGCACCTGGAACGGGTGCCCGCCCTTCTCGCCTGGTTTGCCAGGGAAGGCATTGAGTGCGTGCGCTATTCCACGCTCCCTGGCGGGGAACGCAATTCCCGGGTGGTGTTGGTGGATACCATGGGTGATCTGGCGGATCTGTACGCAGCCGGTGATTACCTCTTCTGCGGCGGCAGCCTGGTGGCCCGGGGCGGGCATAATATCATGGAGGCTGGGAGGTGGGGGCGGCCGGTTTATTTTGGGCCATCCATGCGTGATTTCAAGGATGCCGCGGAGTTGCTCAAGCAGAGCGGCGGCGGTTTTCAGGTGGCAGACGCGGACGCGTTGTGCGCGCTGATGCGCGAGCATCATGCGCATCCTGAAATATATCATGCGGCCTGCCGGCACGCGGCAGAGGCGGCGGCCAGTCAGCGAGGTGCCGTGGCCAGGCAGGTGGCCCTGGTGCGCCCGTATTTGCCGGACGGCCCGCAGAACTGAGTTCGCCTCCAGGGATTTGCTGGCGCAGGCAATCCAGATTTGCGGTTTTGCCGGGCGTGCTTATAGAATACAGCAACCAATTTTTATGGGTTCGTACACAGAGGTTTTGCAGCAACAACACCTCTTCCCTTATACAGAGAGAAAGCATGAAAGCGTTAATCGGACTTGAAGACGGCACTGTGATCACTGGCCGCAGTTTTACCGGTCCTGGCGAGGCGGTGGGGGAGATCGTGTTCAACACCGCCATGAGCGGGTATCAGGAAGTGTTGACCGATCCTTCCTATACCGGCCAGCTGGTGACCATGACCTATCCACTTATTGGCAACTACGGGGTCAATCCCGAGGATATGGAGTCTGCGGGAGTGCATCCGCGGGCGTTTCTGGTTCGTGAATATCAGCGCCATCCCAGCAACTTCCGCTCCGCTGCTACTCTGGAAGATTTTCTGAAGCAGTACGGGGTGCTTGGCGTCGAAGGCATTGACACCCGCATGCTCACCCGCAAGATCCGCAACACCGGCGCCATGAAGGCGTTGATCACCACCGAAGACATGGACCCTGATTCCGTGGTGCGCAGGGCCCGTGAATGGTCTGGTCTGGTGGGGCGGGACATGGTGGAGCGGGTTGCCACCAAAGAGCGATATCGCTGGCAGGGCGCACCGGTGACGGGTGATGGCTTTCCTGAACAGGAGGGCGGCCGGTTCAAGGTAGTTGCCTACGATTTTGGTATTAAATACAATCAACTGCGCATCCTTGCAAAAAAAGGATGCCAGGTGCTGGTGGTTCCGGCCACCACGTCTGCGGCAGAGGTTCTGGCCTTGCGGCCGGATGGCGTTTTCCTGTCCAACGGGCCCGGCGACCCGGCCGGTGTGCGCGGCGTGGTCGAAAATATGCAGAATCTACTTGGCAAGGTGCCGATCTTCGGGATCTGTCTTGGGCATCAGATGCTGGGGCTTGCCTATGGTGGCACCACGTACAAGCTCAAGTTCGGCCACCGCGGCGGCAATCAGCCGGTGAAGGATTTAATTACCGGCAAGGTGGAGATCACCTCGCAGAACCACGGGTTCTGCGTGGATCCGAAGAGCTTGCCTGGTAGCGTTGAAGTGACTCATATCAATCTCAACGACGGCAGCCTGGAAGGGATGCGGCACCGGGAATTCCCGGCCTTTTCCGTGCAGTATCATCCAGAACACGCCCCGGGCCCGCATGATGCGGAATATCTTTTTGACCGGTTTGTACACCTTATGGAGCAGGCGGGCTGAAGGCTCGGCAGAAAAGGAACAGGTATGCCTAAACGAACAGATATAAAGAAGATTCTGATTATCGGCTCCGGGCCGATCATCATCAGCCAGGCCTGTGAATTCGATTATTCCGGGGCTCAGGCTGTCAAAGCGTTGAAGGAAGAGGGGTATGAGGTGGTGCTGATCAACTCCAACCCCGCGACCATCATGACCGACCCGGGCCTTGCAGACCGCACGTACATCGAGCCCATCACGCCGGAATGCGTGGCCAAGGTCATTGAACGGGAGCGGCCCGACGCGCTGCTGCCGACCCTGGGCGGGCAGACCGCGCTCAATACCGCCATCAAGGTGGCGGAACTGGGCGTGCTTGAGCAGTATAAAGTGGAACTGTTGGCGGCCAACATCGAGGTTATCCGCAAGGCCGAGGGCCGTGAGGAATTCCGTGATGCCATGCGCAAGATCGGCCTCAAGGTGCCGGAATCAGCCATTGTGCATACCGTGGATGATGCCATGGCCGCGGGCGACACCATCGGTTTCCCGGTGATTGTGCGCCCCAGTTTCACGCTGGGCGGCACGGGTGGCGGCGTGGCCTACAATCGCACCGAGCTGCATGAGCTGGCCACCGCCGGTATTGACCTGTCCATGACCAATGAGGTTATGATCGAGCGGTCCCTTCTGGGCTGGAAAGAATTTGAGCTTGAGGTGATGCGCGATAAGAATGATAACGTGGTTATTATCTGCTCCATCGAGAACGTGGACGCCATGGGCGTACACACCGGCGATTCCATCACTGTGGCGCCGCAGCAGACCCTGACGGACCGGGAATATCAGGACATGCGGGATGCCGCCATTGCCATTATCCGGGAAATAGGCGTGGAAACAGGTGGTTCCAACGTACAGTTCGCGGTCAATCCCCAGGATGGCGAACTGATGGTGATTGAGATGAACCCACGGGTGTCGCGCTCCTCGGCGCTGGCTTCCAAGGCCACGGGCTTCCCGATTGCCAAGGTCGCGG
>DAIODL010000180.1:0-4671 GCA_036746815.1 Desulfobulbus sp. | reverse complement strand
ATGATACGTTCTTCAGGCAGCCCCAGATTTTCCGCCACGCGGATGTGCAGCCCCTTGATACGCGGTTCATCACCGTACTCGGTCAGGGTGCCGAGCAGGCGCGCGGCGATACGGTCCGGGCTGTTCTGGCTGTCAGTGAAGAGCATGACGCGCGCGCGTGCCAGGACCGGGCCAAGCCAGGTGCCGGAAGTGCGGCCATGGAGGCTTACGATATGCAGATCATCCCAGGGCACGCGGAAACGGGCGCAGGCCAACTGCACGGCGGAGAGCGCCGGATGCACGGCAATCCGTTCCGCGCCGAAATGATCGATCAGGGTGCGGCCGATACCGTAAAACAGAGGATCCCCACTGGCCAGTATGGCCACATCGCCCCGGCCCAGCATCCCGGCCACCTGGGTGAGCATTCCGGCCACCGGGGTGATCTCGATCAGGGGCAGTCCAAGCTGTTCCACCAGGGTCCGGTGGCGGCGGGAACAGACCACAGCGCAGCACTCCAGCACCAGTGCCTGCTGGTCCGGTGTCAGCACCTGGCCGCTCATGCCGATCAGTTCAATCCGTGACATGGATCACTCCCTCTTCCGTGGTCACCAGATACACCCGCACCGGTATGCCTGCCCACGTCTGGGCCTGAGCCTGGGCCCGGAGGCTGACGGCCTCGATGAGGTCCTGCCGCCCTTGGCAGCGGAGGGTGTCAAAGATTTCCCGGGCCGTATTGGCCTGCCGCAGGGCCGCGCCCAGGGCCGGTTCCAAACCAAGTTCGATAAGCAGGTCTGCGGCCTGATGCACCTCCAGGGCGCCGTTGCGCACGTGGGTCTGGGGCACGGCCAGGGCCGCCTTCACGAGTTTTGCCCACATCTCCGCCAGATGAATGCGGACAAAATCAAAACGAGCAGCCGCCCGCAGCGCATACTGCAGGTAATCGCCCATCATCACCTGGGCCTCTTCCGGCAGCTGCAGCATCCGCTGCACCGCCGCCTCCGAGGTGCGGCCGGTGGAGAGGATAACCTCGGTCAACCCCGCGGCCCTGGCCACGGCCATGGATGCGTCGATGGTGTCGGTCCAGGCCTTGGCCGAGATGGGGCGGACGATGCCGGTGGTACCCAGGATGGACAGGCCGCCCACCACGCCCAGACGTCGGTTGAGTGTCTTTTCCGCCAGGATGCCGCCATCACGCACGAACACCTTGATCTCCACGGCCTTATCTGTGTCTGTGCCCTGCAGCGCCTCGCTCACCGCTACCCGGATCATGCGCTGCGGGACCGGGTTGATGGCCGGTTTTCCCACTGCTACCGGCAGGCCCGGTTTGGTCACCATGCCCACGCCCGGTCCGTTGGTCAGCAGCACGGACTCGTCACCGGTCCGTGGCAGCCAGCGCACCTCGGCTCCGATCTCGGCACCGTTGGTCACGTCCGGGTCATCGCCCGCATCCTTGACCACCGTGGCCATGGCCTTTTCCTTGCCGGCCCGCTCCAGACGGCACAGGGAGAAACTGTGCCGGGAGCCGTCGGGAAAGGGAATGTTCACCTCGGTCAGGTTGTCTCCCAGAAGGTAGCGCACCGCCGCCTTGGCCGCGGCCGCAGCGCAGGCGCCGGTGGTGTAGCCGGTGCGCAGCCGTTTTTTCGGATCAAGCGTCATAGCGTTCAGGCCAGGCGCAGCAGGGCGTTGACCATGGCCACCGCCACCGGGGTACCGCCCTTGCGGCCCAGGGAGGTGATGAAGGGATAGTCCTGTTCGGCCAGCAGCTCCTTGGACTCCGCCGCATTGACAAAGCCCACCGGCACGCCGATGACCAGATCCGGGGCGAACCGTTTCTTCTCGATCATGTCCATAACCTTGAGCAGAGCGGTGGGTGCGTTGCCCACAGCCACGATGCCGATGTTGTCCGCCACGCTGCGTTCCATGGATGCGTCCGATCGGGTGGTGCCGGAAGCTTTGGCCAGTACCGCGGTTTCCGGTTCCGCCACCCGGCAGAGCACCTGGCCGCCAAAGCGGTTCAGGATACTTCTGGAAATGCCGCTTGCCGCCATGTTGACATCCACGAGGATATTTTTTCCGGCCCGGATCGCGGCCAGTCCGGCCTCGATGGCCCGGGGATGGAAGCGGATATTTTCGGCGAAGCTGAAATCACCGGTGGCATGGATGGCGCGGCGAATCACCGCGAATTCTTCATGCGAGCAGTGTGTCGGGGCAAGTTCTCCTTCGATGATGCGAAAACTTGCGGCCTCAATGTCCTGGGGAGCGATGTGTCGGATATGCGCCATGGTCAGAAAGTTATGGGTTGTCGGCAGGCCTGGACGAACCGGCGTGGGGCGTCCGGTGTACGGCCCCAGTGCAGGTGCATGTAGCCAGCCAAACAGTGGTGTTGGATAAAACCTTCCGCACGGCCGCCGGCGAGGCGATACGCTGCCGTGGCATCGGTGTTTTCCGGTTCAATGGTGGAGTAATGAAATTCGTGGCCGTGCAGGATATCGCCACTCCTTGCCAGCAGGCAGTCCTGCACCACCTGCGGCTGGCGGTAGCCCAGGCTGCGCAGTTTTTTCTGCATGCGCGTGGCCAGGGGGTAGAGCCCGGCCATGGGAAAAATGGCGCCATCCAGGTTGGTGATGGACCGGCACAGGTACATGAAGCCGCCGCACTCGGCGTACACCGGATGCCCGGTTTGGGCGAATTGGAGGATCTGCGCGCGCATGGAGGTGTTGGCACTCAGTGCGGCCGCATGCAGCTCAGGATAGCCGCCGCCCAGATAGATTCCCTGGAGCCCGTCAGGCAGTCGCGCGTCCGTAAGCGGACTGAACTCGATCAGTTCCGCGCCCGCCTCGCGCAGCATGTCCAGGTTGTCCTCATAATAAAAGCAGAAAGCCGCGTCCCTGGCCACGCCGATACGCACCGGCGGTTCCCGTACCGGTGATGGTGCGGGCAGGGATATTTCCGGTGCATGACGGGTGCGGGCGATGGCCAGCAGCCTGTCCAGATCGATATGGGTTTCCACCAGATGGACCAACTGGTCAAGATGCGCGCCGCTCAGGGGATTGTCATCCGCCATGTGCAGCCCCAGATGACGGGAGGGTATGGAGATTTCCTCATCACGCGGCAGAAAACCGAGAATGGGCAGACTGCTGTGGCCATCAATGGCATCCTGGATCATTTGCGCGTGCACCGGGGAACCCACCCGGTTGCAGAGGATGCCGGCCACGCACACCTCGGGATCAAAGGTGGCGAACCCGTGCGCCACCGCGGCGATGCTTTCCGCGGCCGAGCGCACGTCGATCACCAGCAGTACCGGCAGGTTCAGGGTTTTGGCCAGATGCGCGGCCGAGCCCGTGCCGCCGTCAAAGAGTCCCATCACCCCTTCCACCACCGCGCAGTCACAGTCGCGAGTATGGCGCTGGAAACATTCACGCACAAAGGTTTCGCCGCACATGCGCATATCCAGGTTGCGCGAGACACGGCCGGTCACCATGCGGTGCAGGCTGGGGTCGATGAAATCCGGTCCGCATTTAAACGGCTGCACGGAAAGCCCGCGCCGAGCCAGAGCAGCCATCACTCCCAGGGTGAGCGTGGTCTTGCCGCAGTTTGAATGAGTACCGGCGATGAGCAGGGCAGGGGGAGTCATAGGGTGGCCTGCAATGCCGGCAGGACGGAGATAACCGCCGTGCCGAGCAGCATCGGGACCGTTGGTTTCAAAAATTGCATCCACGCATCTCCAGCAAAAGTCAGGGAAAGGACTGGTCATGCACCAGCCATCCTTGGTCCGGAAACAAAAAAAATCCCGGACCATAAACTACATGGATCCAGGATGTCCCTTGTTTACCACTGGAGTCGCGGGCCCGGTCACGTTGCCATGAAGACCGGGGATGTTGTTCAGGCAGGTCTTCTGACTTCCGGTTCGTCCTCCTTTCGCGCCTTCCCGTGTTGTACAGTGGCCTGATGCGAAATTTGTCCCCGGTTACAGCGGCGGGCCCGTTCCGGCATTCAACCGGATTCCCTTTTCATCCGTTTAAAACGGACACCTGAACAAAAATAATTTTTATCGTACCGAGTTGATCGGGTGAAGTCAAGAAAGCGAATTGCCTTGTGGGAAAACGCCTCCTGCCGGTTTCGCTTTTCATGGCGAACGCTGTGATCTCATCCGCGCGGCGAAATATTCTTTTCCCTCTTAATCACGGGCCCGGTTGACCGAATGCAGGGCCAGCCAGAAGAAGAGAATACCCAGGCACAGCAGCACCGCATAATCAAATCCCTGGGGAGGCTGGCCAAGACAGCTGGCGCGGATGGCATGCGAGGCATGGGTCAGCGGCAGGCAGGAGAGCAGTGCCTGGATCCAGACGGGCATTTTTTCCACCGGGAAAAAGGTGCCGCCGAGAAAGGCCATGGGCGTGATGATGAAGTTGGTCAGCAGACTCTGGTCCGCGTGCGATTTCACCAGCATGGCCATGGCCACGGCCAGAGAGGCGAACACGAAACAGTTGCCCAGCACTGCCAGCCAGAACAGCGGGCCATAGTGCAGCACCACGCCAAAGGCCAGGCTGAGCAGCAGAATCACGGTCACGCCCATGAGGGCGCGGGTCATACCGGCCAGGACTTCCCCTGCCACATAACTGAGATTGCTGATGGGCGCGGCCTGAAACTCCTCAAAGATGTTCCAGTAGAACCGGGCCACATTGATGTCCG
>DAIODL010000179.1:0-4683 GCA_036746815.1 Desulfobulbus sp. | reverse complement strand
AGGCGGCAGCAAAGCCAAGGCGCTGCAACTGAATGCCCAAATTTTTTGCCTTATATTTGGTACGGGTAAAAATCAAGGCAGTCTGCATGTTTTTTGATTGCAGGAGTTCCCTGAGCAGCACCGGTTTCTTATCCTGAGCGACCTGAAACAGCGTGTGGCTGATCGACGTGGCCGGTTTGTCATGGTCGATCTGAATGGTAACGGGATTCACCAGTATTTCACGCACAAACCCGCGGATTTCATCAGGCATAGTTGCGGAAAAAAGCATGGATTGCCGGTTTGCCGGCACATGCTTGAGAATACGGCGGAGGTCAGGCAGAAAGCCTTGATCGCACATCTGGTCCGCCTCATCAAGAATAAGGACATCCAATGTTGTCAAATCCACAATTTTTGCATTGATATGATCAAGGAGCCGGCCAGGACACGCGATAACAATGTCCACGCCTCGGGATATTTTCTGTATCTGACCGCTTTTGCTGACCCCGCCAAAAACCGTACAGCTGCGTAATGGCGTAGATTTGGTCAACTGAAGGGTAGTGGCATACACCTGCTCCGCGAGTTCTCTGGTGGGAACAAGAATAAGGGCTCGTATTCCCTTTCCGGGCCGGGTGAGCAGACGCTGAAGCGTGGGCAGCAGATACGCGGCCGTTTTACCCGTCCCTGTCTGGGCGAGTCCGAGGACGTTCTCCCCTTGAAGGAGATGCGGTATGGTCTGCTGCTGAATTGGGGTTGGAGTTGTATAGCCGCATCGTGTGACGGCATCTGTTAGGGATAAAACAAAATGAAAATCTTTAAAATGCATATAATTCCTGGTTATGGCCCATGGGGCCAGTTGCGACAAACTTTCCGTATTTTTCACTCACAGCCGGAAGCAGACAGAATTGAAACGGGGAAAATGCGTCTTTACCCATCGTGACAACAACTTTCCTGGTCATAAGAGCAGAGAAGGTAAATGATCAACGACGAAATTTTTTCTTTTTTGGGGGGACAGCTTCCTTGCAGACAAGGCGTCTGTGCTCATATTCCTTGCCGTTCAAGTCTTCCATTGCCTTGTGGCCTTCTCCGCGGGTCGCCATTTCAACAAAGGCAAATCCCTTGAGTTGACCTGTAAAATGATCGGTGACAAGTTTGACACTGAGAACGGAGCCATATTGACTGAACAGCTCCGTCAAAATGTTTTCTGTTATATTAAATGGAAGATTTCCGATAAAAAGTTTCATGCCGTTTCCTCAATGAAAGTAATCAGCAGAAACTTTTGGGCACTAGTGGCTGGGCTACTGACAAAAATCAGTGCAGATATAGGGACTAAAATCTTTAACACGTAATGCCGGACCATACAAGTAAAATAATTCAGGAAGTGATCCCGCAACGCTGCCCCGCCGCCAGTACCAGCAGAGTTTGATACTTTAGTGGCGTCAGATGTTCAACGCCGGCTGGCGGTTGGCTGGCCTTTTAACCCTGGCATTGAAATCCTGAACGCAGCAGTCAGCTCTCGCTCCATAGCCAAAAGGGAGCGGACCGCCGCATCGTCACCCATGCTCACTGCCGGCGCTCATTATCGACAAAACAGTACCAGATATTCATTTTTGTACACTTTATCACATTACCCCCAACCATTTCCTTGTCCATCGCCCCCTGCAGCATTCGCCACAACACTCTGTTTTTACGTTCCTCTCACTATAAAACAACGCATGGCACATAGATTGCTTTGTAAAGGCAAAGAACGATTGCCACATGGAGGGGAAAACCATGGACGCTGTAGCACTCAAGGAAAGAGAAAATCAGATCTTCGTCAAAGGCGATAAGCCCTTTGATATTGTATGTAACAAGGATAGCCTGGCTGGCGCTGTCAGCCAGCGGGCCTGTGTGTTCTGCGGCTCCCGCGTTGTACTCTATCCCATTGCCGATGCCATCCATCTGGTGCATGGTCCCATTGGTTGCGCTGTCTACACCTGGGACATTCGCGGTTCACTCTCTTCCGGACCGGAACTGCACCGGCTTTCTTTTTCCACAGACCTTCAGGAAAAAGATGTCATTTTCGGCGGTGAGAAAAAACTGGAAGCCGCTCTGCACGAACTCATTGAGCGCCATCATCCCAACGCCGCCTTTGTGTATTCCACCTGTATCGTCGGCATCATCGGCGACGATCTGGACGCGGTATGCAAACGGGTGCAGGACGACTGCGGCATCCCGGTCATTCCGGTAAAATCGGAAGGCTTCAAGGGCAATAAGCGCGCCGGTTACCAGGCCGCCTGTGAATCCCTGTTCCAACTCATCGGCACCGGCGATACCACCGACATCTCCCCTTATTCCCTCAATATTCTCGGCGACTTCAATCTGGCCGGCGAAATCTGGATGATCCGCGAGTATTACGAGCGCATGGGCATTCAGGTGGTGGCCAATATCACCGGCGATGGCCGCGTGGCGGATATTCAGCGTGCCCACGGGGCAGCGCTTAATGTGGTGCAGTGCTCGGGCTCGACCATGTATCTGGCCAACATGATGGAGGAGAAATACGGCATTCCCTCTCTGCGTGTTTCCTACTTCGGCATCGAGGACATGGCCGAGGCCCTTTACGACATTGCCCGCTTTTTCAAAAACCCGGAAATCATGGAACGGACCAAGAAGCTGGTTGAGGAGGAGGTCAAAAAACTGGCGACTGCGCTGGAGCCTTACCGCAAGGCTCTGGGCGGCAAAAAAGCAGCCATCTACGTTGGTGGTTCCTTCAAGGCGTTCTCCTTGGTCAAAGCCTTCCGCCTCATTGACATGCAGGTGGTTATCGTGGGTTCACAGACCGGTACCAAGGAAGATTATGAAGAACTGGCAGCTATTGTCGATCCCGGCACCATTATCGTTGACGATACCAATCCGCTGGAGCTGACCAATTTCCTCAAGGAAAAGGATGTGGATGTGCTGGTGGGCGGCGTCAAGGAGCGGCCCATTGCCTACAAGCTGGGCATTGGCTTCTGTGACCACAACCATGAGCGGAAAGAGGCGCTGGCCGGGTTTGCGGGCATGCTCAATTTTGCCAAGGAAGTCTATAACTCGGTGATGAGCCCGGTCTGGCAGTTTGTCCCCCGCAGAAAACATGCCGACAAGGCCTGTTGATTCCGGCAGAACAGGTGCAAGGAGACGACCATGAGCAAGAATCCACCAACCTTCCATAAACCGAAGAAACCAAATTACTTATCCACCACCAACGCCTGCAAGCTGTGCAAGCCGCTGGGCGCCTGCCTGGCCTTCAAGGGCATTGAAGGCGCGGTTCCCTATCTGCACGGTTCTCAGGGCTGCGCCACCTATATGCGGCGCTACATCATCAGCCATTACAACGAGCCCATTGATATCGCCTCCTCCTCGCTCTCCGAGAAGCACGCAGTCTATGGCGGCGGTCCCAATCTTAAGCTCGGCTTGAACAATGTGTCCGAGAAGTATCGGCCCGAGATTATCGGTATCGCCACCACCTGCCTCACAGAAACTATTGGCGACGACGTCAAACGGTATCTGCGTGAGTATGCCGAGGATACCAAGGGTTCCGTGGGCCTCCCCACCCTGGTAAACGTTTCCACGCCCAGTTACTCGGGCACCCACATGGAAGGCTTCCATGCGGCGGTGCGCGAGGTGGTTGCCCAGGTGAGCGAAGGCGGACCGCGCACGGAAAGCATCAATGTGCTGCCCGGTTTCGTGAGCTCGGCGGACTACCGGCTGCTCCATGAAATTCTGCATGATTTCGGCCTCGACTACACTCTGCTGCCCGATCTCTCCGAGACCATGGACGGACCGGCCATGCTGGAATATGAGAAGATTCAGTCCGGCGGTACGCCGCTTGCCAGAATCAAAACCATGGGCCGGGCCAAGGCCACCATTGAATTCGGTTCCACTCTGGGTGCCATGACCACGGGCGGCGACATCCTCAAGGAAAAATTCGGGGTGCCCCAGTACCGCATCCCCATGCCCATCGGTATCCGCCAGAACGATGAGTTGTTCCACCTGCTGGAAAAACTCAGCGGCCGCCCCACCCCGGAAAAGTATGCGAAACAGCGGGGTCGCCTCATCGACGCCTATGTGGACGGCCACAAGTACGTGTCCGGCAAGCGGGCCGTGGTATACGGCGAGGAAGATCTGGTGGTGGGTATGAGTGCCTTTCTCACTGAGATCGGCATCCATCCGGTGCTGTGCGCGTCAGGCGGCGTCTCCGGCCGACTGAAACAGGCCATTGCCGATGTCACCGGCGACTCCCTGCTGGAGCAGCCACAGGTCTTTGAAGAAGTGGATTTTTATGAGATTAACGAGATGGCCGAGCAACTGGATATCAATCTGGTGGTTGGTCACTCCAAGGGATTTCCCCTGGCGAAAAAACTCAATATTCCGCTTATCCGGGTCGGTTTCCCCATTCATGACCGGATTGGCGGGCAGCGCATTCTGCATCTTGGTTACGCAGGCGCGCAGCAGTTATTCGACACTGTGGCCAATGGGCTGATTGAGAAAAAACAAAGCGATTCCCCGGTCGGCTATTTTTACATGTGATAAACGGCAAAGGAGCCACTGCCATGCTAAACGAAAAAGATTTCAACCGCCATCCCTGCTTCAACGTCAAGGCAAAGGGCCATTATGGCCGCGTGCATCTGCCGGTTGCGCCGAAATGCAACATTCAGTGTAATTACTGCAACCGTAAGTACGACTGCG
>DAIODL010000178.1:0-4710 GCA_036746815.1 Desulfobulbus sp. | reverse complement strand
CTGGGTGAGGAGTTTACCGGCTTTTCGGCCGGTGCCATGCTGGACGACGCCAAAGTGGGACTCAAGCATTGTACCGGCTGGGAGCGCATTGCCGTGGTGACCGACATTGAATGGGTGCGGGCGGGTGTCCGTATCTTTGGCTTCACCATTCCCGGGCAGATCCGCCTGTTTTACAACAGTGAACTGGTGGAAGCGAAGCGGTGGCTCAGTGAATGAGCCGGAAGGTGTTCAAGTCGGAAAAGAATTCCGCCTTCGCTCTTTGCCAGCGCATTATCCATGCTTACATTTTCTCGCTGTGCCTGGAAAGTCTACACGCACAGAAAAGTGAAGGAGGGACGCTGCATGAGTGAAGAGAAAAAATGTTGCAAGCCGGAAATCGATTATCCCTGCACGTGGCATTACCGCTTGATCGGCGAGGAACGTGAAGCCATTCTCAGCGCCATTGATGCGGCGCTGGAAGCGGAAAAATGCATCATCAGCGAGGGAAATGCCAGCTCCGGCGGCCGTTATTTGAGTATGAATCTGGAGACCGAGGTAAAAAATGATGAAGAGCGACTGCGGCTGTACAAGTGGTTTTCCGAACATCCTGCCATCCGTATGGTGCTCTGATGTCGGGGTCTGAAGAGAAACCCATGGTGAACAACAAGGTGATTCCAGTGATGCGGGACGCCGTCACCATGGTGCAGATGGTATTGTTCAAGATGCTGCGTCAGCGCATTCACGACCGCTACGTGGATGAAAGCGCGGATTATCACACCCAGCTCGCTGGCGCGGTGGTCAACAACCTGTTTGGCACTCGGCCCCATGACACGGGCGTGGAAGCGTTTGCGGCCACGCACCGGGAGCTGGTGGAGAGGGAATTGCGCGAGCTGCCCGCTACCTGCGCTGAGCTGCTGCCCGTGCTCACCGATGGGCTGCGCATGAAGACCATCTGCGACAACCAGGAAGGCATTCATTCCATTGGTTCGCTGCTCATGGCCAAGGCGCTGGGTATTCTTGACGAAGCCCGCGAGCTGCCCATGCCCTCCACCTTTATGCTGCAGGTACGGGCGCTGGCAGCCGCGCACGGACTTATCGAGCCGATGGAGGCTGGTGAACCGCCCGAAGCGTGACCAGGGTGGCGCCCCAGCCGCCGCTGGTTTCATCCCCCAACCGGTACCCCTGTACCACCTGGAGACGATCCAAAATGGCGTGCACGCTGCGCCGCAGGGTGCCGGTACCCTTACCGTGCACTATGCGCACCTGCAGAATGCCAATCTTGCTGCATTCCTCAAGATACTCAGGCACCAGCGTCTTCACATCCTTTGGTGAAAAGGTGTGCAGATCCAGGGTCCCGTCAATGGGCAGGGGTACGGGGTCCGTGGTATCCATCAGGGCCTGTTCCTGTTCTGAGTGCATGCTGTAACCTCTTGTATCCTGGCAACTCCGCCGGTTTCTGTTTGTATCATAAATTGCCTAATCCCACCATACACGGTATGCTCATCTGAGATGATGAGAGTTGGTTATATTTTTCGTGAAATTCGTCTTTTCAGGCTGATGGAGCGTCATGCAAGAAAACCAGGAGCAACCGACAGAGACTGCAGCGGCACCGCAGTCATCATCTGTACAATCTGCTGACCAGTTTAAACGCACATTACCCTGGTGGCGAAACTGGAAGTTCATGGTCGTGGCCTGGGCACTGATTGGCGTGCTTATCTGGGTGGGGAAAAAATACCATGTAGACAGCCAGATCATCGGTGGCAGCGTTTTTCTGATCGGTCTGCTCTCAAACGCCTTTGCCTGGATGCTGGGATTGATCGCCACCGTGCCGTTGATCGGTCCGTTGATCGTTAAGGTGCTTTCCCTTGGCTTTATCTGGCTGTTGAACGCGGTGGGCTCGCTGGTTTCCTATGTGGCCATTCGCCGCGGCTATTCCAAGGATGTGCTGACGTATAAGGGCGTGACTCTGGCCCTGATCATCGGTATTGTCATTGGGTTTGTGCTGGGCAAGGCCTTGTGAGGAAAGGAAAGCAAAAGGAGCAAGAGCGGTGCGTCATTTTCTATATGACATACGTAACGTTTGAATTTATATGAAAAAATGGGATGAAATAAATAAATCTATCCCCTTAGCATTCAGAATACTCGAAAGAGCATCCCTGTTGATTACGTCAGGTTATTCGACGTTGAACGGAAGGTGAAAAAATGAACAATATTCAGGAAGCGGATTGGGCTGAGGAATCTTGGCATAGCCATACCGGCATGGACAGCAATGATGATTACTGCTTTGTTGAAGAGGAAAAAAAGAAAGAGGCCGCCGACAAATCTGCAGAGAAAAAGCAAGAGAAGAACAAAGACGGTCAGTGATTCAGTCGTGGTCCAGGAACTGCAATGCCACCTGGGCGGCCCGTCTGGAGGCTCCCGGTCCGCCCAGCTTCTGCCGCACCTCGGCAAATCCGGCGAGCATGGCGGCACGCTCAGGTGTGGGGCTGATGAGTGGTTCCATGGCCTTTGCAATGTGTTCAGGTGTTACTTCTTTCTGCAGCAGTTCGGGAATGATAGCCCGCCCTCCGATCAGGTTGACCAGGGAAAAGAAGTGCACGCCGTGGATCAAAAGCCTGCCCAGATAATAGGTAATGGGTGAAACCCGGTAAGTGGCCACGGTGGGTACATTCAGAATGGCCAGTTCCATTAGCACCGTGCCCGAAGCGGCCATGGCGGCGGTACAGGCGGCCATGACGCTGTAGCGGTCCTCGGTGACCACATGGATATCAAGGGTTTTTCGCGCCTCGGCAAGGCCGTGTGTGTCCAGCAGGGAGCGGTCAATGGTGGGTGCCTGCGGCAGCAGGAAGGTAAGATTGGGGTGTTTTTGTGAGAGCAGGTTTGCTGCGGCCAGAAAATCCGGCAGCAGTGTTGTGATCTCCCGGGTGCGGCTGCCGGGCAGGATAGCAATCAGCGTTTTTTCTGGTGCAATGCCAAGGGAGGCGCGCAGAGCCTCAGCGTTTTGCGTGGGCCTGACCGTGTCCAGCAGGGGATGCCCCACAAAATCCACTTCATAGCCGTAGCGTGCGTAGAAGGCCTGCTCAAACGGCAGGATGACCGCCACCCGGTTCGCGAGACGGGCGATTTTGTGTACCCGCTTCTTGCGCCAGGCCCAGATTTGCGGGCTGATGTAATAGAACACCGCAATGCCCATGGCTTTGGCCTTTTTGGCGAGCAGCAGATTGAATTCCGGATAGTCGATGAGGATGAGCAGATCCGGCCTATGCTCGCGCATGCGGTTTATCAGCGTGCGACGGGCAGCCAGGATGTCGCCCAGTCGGCTGATGATTTCCACTGCCCCCACCACGGCGATGCGCGAGGCATCAAAGAGCACATCGACTCCGGCCCGCTTCAGTTCGCTGCCTCCCATGCCGGTGAAATGGGCATCGGGCAGCGATTCACGCAGAGCCCGCACCAGATTGGCCCCATGCAGGTCACCTGAGGCCTCACCGGCCACAATCATTATTTCCACGTTTCTGCGTGCCGAGTTCAATAATGGCCCATGAGCGGTAACAGGTCGTCCCGGCCCTCGTCGGCAAGAATCTGCAGCAGGCGGTCATTCCCCGCCTGAATCTGTTCCACCACCTGCAGCGCCACGTCCAGGGCACGCCGCCCCGCCTCGCCGTTCACCAGCGGCTGGCTGCGTTCACGTACATGGACGATGAAATCGCGCAACTGGCTGTCCAGAGCGTCCTGATTGGGAATGGCATACTGGGTAATCTCAGGCGCGTTGATGCTGCCATCGGTCTGAGGATTGAGCCTGGAGGTCATCATCTGCTTTTCGGCGTAGTCCACGGACAACAGACAACCGGGCTGGAAAACGCGCATGCGGCGGACGCTTTCCGGAGAAATGCGGCTGGCCGTTATGTTGGCACTGCATCCATTGGCAAAGAGGAGGCGGGCGTTGGCGATGTCTGTGTGCTTGGTGATCACCGGCGCGCCGGCAGTGAGGATGTTTACCAGCGGCGAATCGACTATGGAGAGGATGATGTCGATGTCGTGGATCATCAGATCAAGCACCACATCCACATCCGTGCCCCGGTTGCGGAAGGTGGTGAGACGGTGCGCCTCGATGAGGAGCGGCCGGGTGAGCAGAGGCCGCATGGCCTGCACCGCCGGGTTGAACCGCTCCAGATGCCCGACCTGGATTAAGCATCCCTGTTTTTTGGCGAGCGCAATGAGGTCGTCCGCCTCACCAAGGGTGGTGGTGATAGGCTTTTCCAGCATGATGTCCAGCCTGGCCTGCAGGCAGGCCTTGGCAACCTCGTGATGCAGACTGGTGGGCACCACCACGGAGACTGCGTCCACCTGGGGCAGCATGTCCTGATAGTTGCCAAAGGCAGTGGTGCCAACTTCTTTGGCAATTTCCCGGGCGCGCTCCAGATTGCTGTCAGCCACGCCGACCAGTTCCACATTTTCCATGGCAGCGTATTTCTGGGCATGAAAATGCCCGAGATACCCCACACCGATCACACCGACTTTGATGTTTTGGCTCATTGTCAACCTATCCCGCGCCGCTTGAGCGCCTTAAATACCTAAATATGCCTTTTGAATGGCAGTGTTTTTCAGAAGTGCCGCTGCCTCATCCTGCATCACCACCCGTCCGTTTTCCAGCACATAGCCCCGGTTTGCCACCTGCAGCGCCAGATTGGCATTCTGTTCTACCAGAAAGATAGTGGTGCCCTGTTCCTG
>DAIODL010000177.1:2847-4726 GCA_036746815.1 Desulfobulbus sp. | reverse complement strand
AACTTGAATTCACCCAGGGAGATCAGAATGACACCGTGCGTACCGAGCTGATGGCGGATCTGCAGAATTTACCCGGCGTTAAGGTGCAGCGGTATGATCAGGCAAGCCGTGCTGAGGGGAAGACTGCAGGGGAAGAAGAAAATATGGTACAGTTGCTGGCGCGGACCTGGCTGCAAGAAAGCCGCAGCGATGTGCTGCTCTGGGGAAAAGTGCTTCCCGCACCCGATGGAGATGCGCAACGACTGCTGCTTTTTTTTGTGGGGCGTGAGTTCGATTACCAAGTGGTGACCCGTCTCTATCTGGGACAGTTTTGCGAGTTGCCGTTGCAGGCGAAGGACACACGGAAAGCTGTGGTACGGCTGCAGACGTTGGACAGGCTGGTCGTTCTTCCCCACAACCAGGCGTTGATGCAGGCCATGGGCGCAGAACTGAAGCAGTGGGAACCTCTTATTCAGAAGTTACCCGTAGGCCCGATACGAGCCGTGTGCTTTCGTACCCTGGGTGATACGTGGCAAACACTGGGGCAAAGGGGGGTGCAGGTTCCTCTTCTGGCACGGGCAGTCCTTTATTATCAGGCTGCACTGAAAGAACTGCCGCGCGCATCCATGCCACTTGTCTGGGCAGGCACCCAGAACAACCTGGGGAATGCCCTGTTATCTTTATCGGAACGGGATTCGGACAGTGAAAAATTGGAGGCAGCCGTTAATGCCTATCGTCAGGCACTGGAAGAGCGCAAACGGGAGGTCGTGCCTCTGCAATGGACGGCTACACTGAACAATCTGGCCAACACATTGCACATGCTGGGAAGTCGCGAAAGTAAAACACCTGAAGGCAGACAGGAGGGGGTGCGGCAACTGGCGGATTCCATCGCGCTGTATCCTACCGTTCTTGCGGAACTCAAACGGGATCAGATGCCGTTACAGTGGGCAACTGTCCAATGCAATTATGCCGGTGCTCTGGTAAGTCTGGGTGCCCGCGAGCAGGGACTGCAGCATCTGCAGAAGGCTGTGACTGTTTATCAGGAGGCGTTGCAGGAACGCAAACGGGAAGTGGTACCGCTTGAATGGGCAACCACGCAGAACAATCTGGGCAATGCGCTGACACAACTGGGCAAGCGCTCTGCCGGTACACAGCGGCTGGAAGAGGCGGTGAGTATTTATCAGCAGTCTCTGGAAGTATTTAAGCATGATACAATGCCTTTTGAGTGGGCGACCGCGCAGAACAATCTGGGCAACGTACTGTCAGTACTTGGCGTGCGTGATAAGGAAAGCAAGCGGCTTGAGGAAGCCGAAGCCGCGTATCATAAAGCACTGGAAGGATTTCAGCGGGACAAGTTGCCCATGCAATGGGCGTTGGTTCAGAATAATCTGGGCGATGTGCTGCAGACACTGGGGGTTCGTGCGGGCAACAGTGATGGCGGTACCAAGGCGGGAATCCAGCAGTTGGTAGAGGCTGTGGCTGCCTACCGTCTGGCCCTGGAAGAGCGGATTGAAAGCAGGGTTCCTTTGGCCTGGGCAGAAACACAAAACAGTCTGGGAAATGCGTTGCAGGTTTTAGGGGTGTTTGAGAAGCAGCCAGCCAGGTTTGTGGCTGCAGTGGGGGCTTACCGGCAGGCGTTGACGGTGTGGAACCAGGAACAGTCACCCCTGCAATGGGCTATGGCACAGAATAATTTGGGCAACGCGCTTAAGCGGATAGGTGAGCGCGAACAGAGCACGAAGCAACTGGAAGAAGCTGTAGCCGCTTTTAAGCAGGCGCTCAAAGTCTTCAAGGCGAGGAAGGCAGACTATTACGAGAAGGTGACGCAGGGGAATCTGGATAAGACACAGGCGCTGATTCAGGAGCGTCAGAAGAAGGCACAGGCGCTGATTCAGGAGCG
>DAIODL010000177.1:0-2747 GCA_036746815.1 Desulfobulbus sp. | reverse complement strand
CACAGGCGCTGATTCAGGAGCGTCAGAAGAAGGCACAGGCGCTGATTCAGGAGCGTCAGAAGAAGGCACAGGCGCTGATTCAGGAGCGGCAGAAGAAGGCACGGACGCTGAATCAGGAGCGTCAGAAGAAGGCACAGGCGGTAATTCGGGAGCGGCAGAAGAAGAAAAAGTGAGGGGATAGAGGATTCAAGTCTCTGGAAGACGAAAAAAACCGGGCAACAGCATTCTGTTGCCCGGTTTTTGTATACATTGAACCGCAGGGGCCTTTTCAGGCATCCTTCTGTTGACGCTGGGCGTTCTCGTAGAGGGCGATGAAATTGATCGGCTCCATAAGGAACGGCCGGAAACCGCCGTCAATGGAAGCCTGGCAGACCAGTTGCCGGGTGAAGGGGAACAGCATCAGGGGGCAGTCTACAGCCAACACGCGGGCATGGTGCTCTGCCGGAATGTTTTTCATCAGGAAGATGGCGGCATGCTCCACCTCAATGATGAACATGACCGAGTCACTGTCGTTCTGGTCCAAGATCTTGGCGGTGATGGCAATGGAAACTTCAAAGTTATCGTCATCCAGTTTCTGGTTCTTCAGCCGCAGATTAAAATCCACCTTGGGCTGCTGGTTTTTGGCGAGAAAGACTTTGGGAGCATTGGGGCTCTCAAAGGAAAAGTCCTTGATGTACATTCTCTCCATGCGAAAGATCGCGATATTCTGCTGATCCGTAGCTTGTTCTGTCATGTTATGTCCTTGTGGTCGAATTCAATAAAAAACCGGCGTTTCAGGTTGCCGGTCAGACTTCACTCTATCGTATGGTACCAGCGAACCCTTGAGAATGCCAAGAAAAAACCGTCAGTTCGATGCGTTCTTGTCCTCAAGAAACTGCTTGAGAAACATGCCGGTGTAGGATTGGGGAATGGTCGCGATTTCTTCAGGCGTGCCCGCGGCGATTACCTTGCCGCCGCCGCTGCCACCCTCGGGCCCGATGTCGATGATCCAGTCGGCGGTCTTGATGACATCGAGATTATGTTCAATGACCACCACTGTGTTGCCGCCGTCCACCAGCCGTCCCAAGACCCGGAGCAGATGCTGGATATCCGCCGGATGCAAACCGGTGGTGGGCTCGTCGAGGATGTAGAGGGTTTTTCCGGTGGAGCGGCGGCTTAATTCCTTGGCCAGCTTCACCCGCTGGGCCTCGCCACCGGACAGGGTCACCGAAGACTGCCCCAGGCGGATATAGCCCAGTCCCACGTCCACAATGGTCTGCAGCCGGCCGGCAATGGGCGGCACGTTCTGGAAAAATTCCAGTCCTTCCTCCACGGTCATATTGAGGATTTCCGCAATGTTTTTTCCCTTGTAGCGGATATCAAGCGTCTCCTCGTTGTAGCGGTTGCCATGGCAGCGTTCGCAGGTGACATAAATATCGGGCAGAAAATGCATGGCAATGCGGATGACGCCGTCACCCTCGCAGGTCTCGCAGCGGCCGCCCTTGAGATTGAAGCTGAAACGTCCGGGCTTGTAGCCGCGGGCCCGGGATTCGGGAAGGCGCGCCAGCAGCTCGCGGATGGGGGTCATGACTCCGGTGTAGGTGGCGGGGTTGGAACGCGGGGTGCGGCCGATGGGACTCTGGTCGATGTCGATCACCTTGTCCAAAAGCTCCATGTTGTGGAGCAGGTGTGGTCCCTTGAGGTAGCCTGCGCGGTCGGTGAAATAGCGCTGCGCCTCGGCAAACAGGGTTTCAATGACCAGGGAGCTTTTGCCGGAGCCGGACACACCGGTGACGCAGGTCATCACACCCAGGGGGAACTGCACATTCAGGTTCTGCAGATTGTTGATGGTGGCGCCGCGCACCTCAATGACCCGCCCCCTGGAAGATGTGCGGCGTTTTTCCGGCACTTCGATTTTCAGTCGACCGGAGAGATAGCCGCCGGTCTGTGAGGCCTCGCAGTCAAGAAGCCCCGGTACCGGGCCGGAATAGATAACCTCGCCACCGTGCACGCCGGCTCCCGGGCCGATATCGAGCACATGGTCTGCCTGGGCAATGGTGTCGGAGTCGTGTTCCACCACGATGACGGTGTTGCCCAGATCGCGGAGGTTGACGAGCGTTTTGATCAATTTGTTGTTGTCACGCTGGTGCAGGCCGATGCTCGGTTCATCCAGGATATAGAGTACACCGGCCAGTCCGGAGCCGATCTGCGAAGCCAGGCGGATACGCTGCGCCTCACCACCGGACAGAGTACCGGCGCGGCGGTCCAGGGAAAGGTAGCCGAGACCCACGCCCTGCAGGAAATGAAGCCGTTCGCGGATTTCCTTGAGGATGGGTTTGGCGATAATTCCCTGGCGCTCGCCGAAGGTAAGCGTGTCCAGCGAACTGATCAGGGTGTCGATGGGCATGCGGCAGAGATCAATGATGGACCACTCGCCAATCCGCACTGCCAGAGCCTCAGGTTTGAGGCGCGCACCCTTGCAGGCCGGACAGTTCTGCTCGGCCATGAATTCCTCGATTTCCTCGCGCAGTCGCGCGGAAGTGGTTTCACGGAAAAGCCGGTTCAGACGGGGTACAATGCCCTCAAAGGGCAGCTCGGAAACCAGGCTGCGGCGACCGCGGCTGTGCACAAACTCCAGCTTTTCCCGGCCGGTTCCATGGAGCAGGCCGTGTTTGGCTTTTTCCGGCAGGTCGGCGAAGGGCGTAGATGAATCAAAATGGAAATGGCGGGCAAAGGCCTTGATCCAGTTGTCGCTCATCATGGAAAGG